>SUUD01000094.1 GCA_015062715.1 Olsenella sp.
CGCATAGGCGACGAGCGAACCGAGGGCACCGGTGGCGGGAAGGCTCACGCTGGGCTGGCCACAGAGGTCGCACCAGGTGTTGAGCCCCGCGAGCAGGCCCGAGGCAATCGCCTCCACATATCCCTCGGTCCCCGTGATCTGCCCGGCGAGCCTCGTCGCGGTTCCCGGGATGCGGAAGGTGGCGTCAAGGACGTGCGGGGAGTCCACGAAGGAGTTGCGGTGCATGACGCCATAGCGCAGGAACTCGGCGCGTTCGAGGCCCGGGATGAGCCTGAACACGCGGGCCTGTTCCGGCCAGGTCAGGTTCGTCTGGAATCCGACCAGGTTGTAGGCCGTGCCGGCAGCGGTCTCGGGCCGAAGCTGGACGACCGCCCAAGGCCGCCTGCCCGTGCGCGGGTCGACGAGCCCGACCGGCTTGAGCGCGCCGAAGCGCAGGGTGTCGAGGCCCTTGCGGCCAACCTCCTCGACCGGCTGGCAGGCCTGGAAGAGCTCGCGCGTCTCGAAGTCGTGCGAGATGACGCGCTCGGCCGCGACGAGCTCCCTCCAGAACGTCTCGTAAGACTCCCTGTCGAAGGGGCAGTTGAGGTAGTCTCCCCCATCGGTGCCCTCGTAGCGGCTCTGAGAGAAGACGACGTCGCGGTCGATCGAGTCCGCGTCGACGATGGGTGCCGCCGCGTCGAAGAACGAGAGCGACTCGCCGCCAACGGCGCGTCCGATCGCCTCGAACAGCGAGCTCGAGCAGAGCGGGCCGGCGGCGATGACCGACGTCCCCTCCGGGATGGACGTCGCCTCCTCCCGGACGACCTCGATGAGCTCGTGGGCCTCTATGGCGCCGGTCACCGCGGCCGAGAAGGCCTCGCGGTCAACGGCGAGGGCCCCACCAGCGGGCACCGCGCACTCGATCGCAAGGGGGAGCAGGCGGGAGCCGAGTCGCATGAGCTCCTGCTTGAGGAGACCGGCGGCGCTATCCAGGCGCGTGGCCTTGAGCGAGTTGGAGCAGACGAGCTCGGCGAAGCGGTCGGTGTGGTGCGCGGGCGTCATGTGCACCGGTCGTTGCTCGACGAGGCGCACCCGTACGCCGCGCGAGGCGAGCTGCAAGGCGCACTCGCTGCCGGCAAGACCCGCGCCGACCACCGTCACCCTATGCGATTCCGTGCGCTCCTGCATGTTCCGACCCCCAAAGGCCTCAGATTCTTCCCGCGGCACCCTCGATGGGCCCGCGACGCCTGTACGACTCCTCCGAGGGCGAGTACCTGCCATCGGGCAGCCTGGTGACGAGCCCCGACGCCTCGAACTCGACCAGGTGTCGAACGGTGTCGAGGACGTCCTCGCCCAGCCAGGCGGCAAGCTCGTCGGGCCGCATCGGGCTCGCTATGAGAGCCGACATGGTCCTGCCCCACGTGGCGTCCGGCCCCGTCTCGCCCCTCAGCCGCAATCTATCATAATCCAGCGACAGGCACGCATCGAGGGAGCGCTCGTCACTGATGACGGCGGCGCCCTGCGAGAGAAGCATGTTCGTCCCACGTGACGTTGGCGAGAAGACCGACCCTGGCACGGCGTACACGTTGCGGTTGAGCTCAACGGCGGCGTTGGCCGTGCTGAACGTTCCCGAGGGCACCCCTGCCTCGCAGACCATGAGCGAGGTTCCCAGGGCGGCGATTATCCGGTTGCGCTTGGGAAACGAGTACGTGTGCGGGGGCGTGCCCCATGGCTCGAGCGAGATGACGCACCCGCCACCGCAGGCGGCGTCATGGAAGACGTCGCGTGACGAGGACGGATATACCCTGTCGGCGCCGCAGCCCGAGACGACCACGACCTTGCCGCCCTCGTCAAGGGCGGCCCGCAGCGCCGCCCGGTCGCACCCCATGGCACCTCCCGAGACCACGGTGAGGCCGTACTGGGCCGCGACGCGTCCCACCATGCCGGCGACGGTGATGCCGTACGGCGTGGCGCGACGGGCCCCGATGACCGACAGGAAGGGGCCGGCGAGGGCCCCTTTATCGCCTACGCCATAGATGAGCGTCGGTGCCCCCGCTAGCTCGTTCACCGCCTCCGGCCACGCGTCGTCGGTCGGCCTGATCTCCCACGTCTGCTGAACCATGCTGCACCCCCTATGTCTTTGACCGCGTTCGGTAGCCGCAGGCCTCGATCACGTCCTCCACCCTCACGAACTCGTGCTCCGCGAGGTCTGCGATCGTGCGCGCCACCCGCGACGAGCGGACGATCGCCCTCCCGCCCATCGCCAGTCGCGAGGCGAGGCTCACCAGCGCCTCCTGGGCATCGGCCTCGAGCTCGTGCGAGAGCTCCTCTCGTGCGCAGGCAGTGCCATGGCGGCGCTCGCGCCAGCGCCGGTACTCGATCGCGGCCATGACCTGGTCCCGCATGGTCGCCGTGTCGGTGCCCCTGCTGCCCCTGACGACCTCTCGGGAGCGTGGCCGCACGACGTCGACCTGCATGTCGATGCGGTCCATGAGCGGGCCACCGACCTTGCCGAGATAGCCGTCGATCATGGCGGGCGTGCAGCGGCACTCGTGACCTGGGTCGCCATAGTGACCGCAGGGACAGGGGTTGGCTGCCGCGACGAGGAGGAAGTCTGCCGGGAAGGCGTACACGCCGTCGACGCGCACGATGCGCACCTCATGGTCCTCCATGGGCTGCCGCAGGCTCTGCAGGGCATGCTTGCCAAACTCGGGCAGCTCGTCGAGGAAGAGGACCCCGCGGTGCGCGAGCGAGATCTCGCCCGGCATGACCGGCCTCCCTCCGCCCACCAGCCCCGCGTTCGAGATCGAGTGGTGCGGTGCCCTGAAGGGCCTCACGCCTGCGGCTATGTCCGCGGTGGGGAGGCCTGACACCGAGTGTATGAGGAGGGCCTCGCGGCGCTCGTCGTCGCCAAGGGGTGGCATGATGGTGGGCATGCGCTTGGCGAGCATCGACTTGCCGGCTCCGGGCGGCCCCATCATGAGGAACCCATGGCCCCCGGCCACCGCTATCACGATCGCGCGCTTGGCCATCTCCTGGTCAACGACGTCGGCGAAGTCAAGCGGCGAGGCGCCCGCGTCTGCGTTGGCGTCAGCCACGTCCCCCTTCGACGAGTGGCGGACCAGCGCGTCCTGGCCGCCCCTCAGGGCCGCGAGCGACTCGATCCGGTAGGCGTCTGCCGCGCCTCCGCCCTCTCCCCCACGCCCCGTCACGAGCGAGAGTCCCTGCGAGGCGGCGAGCGCCTCGTAGGCCACCTCGCCTCGCACGCCATAGACGGAACCCTCCAGCCCAAGCTCCCCTACGAGCAGGCATCCGTCAAGGTAGTCGTGGGGTATCTGCTCTGTCGCGGCGAGAATCGCCACCGCTATGGGCAGGTCGAAGCCCGTGCCCGTCTTCTGTATCGACCCCGGGACGAGGTTGACGTAGACGTTGAGGCGCGGCACGTCGAACCCGCACGACTTAAAGGCGCTCCGTATGCGCGCCGCAGACTCGAGCACCGAGGTGCCGGGCAGCCCCACGATCTTGATGCCCGGAAGACCGCCGGTGGCGCTGACCTGGACCTCGACGGCCATGGCCTCGACACCCCTGACGTACGACGCATGCACGCTGAACGGTGTGAACGAGGGCATTAGTCCTCCCAACTGAACGCCCCGACGAGGTGGCGTATGCGAGCCGTCCGCTCGGCGACGATGTTCAGCGCGATGACGTCGAAGCGCACGTAGTCGAGGTCGAAGTGGGTCGAGAAGTAGAACAGGGCGAGCTTCCGGTACCTGCGGCGCTTCTCACGGTCGACCGCAAGCTCGGGCATGATGTCGGGGTCCGAGCCAAAGTCGAGGCGCGTCTTGACCTCGATGAGGGCCACGCCGCCCTCGGTGTTGTCGGGGTCCTGGCCCCGCTTCCTGGCGATGATGTCAACCTCTCCCAGGTCGCACTCCCAGTTCCTGTCAATGATCTCGTAGCCGCGATTCTCGAGGTAGGACACGGCGATCCGTTCGCCCTCGCGGCCTATCTCGCGTTTGGTGTACGAGGAGAGGAGCCTGCCGTCTCCCCCTCGGGCGCCGCCATACATGTCGTCAAGCTGATCGGTCATGTCCCTGCTCCCTTCTCGTCGGTGGTGCGGGAAGGGTAGGCCGTGGACCCAAGCAAACGGCAAGCACCGGTCTGACCAGATCCAAGCAAACGGCAAGCAAGGATTCAAGCAAGGCGGGAAACGGCGAGGTAGATGGCGTGGTAATGAGGCCTTCAGGTGATGGTTTGGCGTGAGCCGGGAATTTGGGATGCCCGAAAACTCCTCAGGCCCGACACAATGTCAGAAGAGCGCGGGCGTCTCGAGGAAGTTGCCGCAGAAGCTTACCCGGTGCTGCGGCGTGAGGCCCAGGCGCCTGATGGCCTCGATGTGCCCGGCCGACCCATACCCCTTGTTCTCGGCGAAGTGGTAGTCGGGATACTCGGCGTCGAGGGCGACCATGATGGCGTCGCGCGTGACCTTCGCGACGATGGACGCGGCGGCGATGCAGGCTACGGTGGCGTCCCCCTTGACGACGCAGCGCTCCCGCGGGTGAACGTGGACGGGATTGCCGTCGATGAGGACCGCGTCGGGGTCCAGGCCGGTGTCCTCGATGGCGCGGGCCATGGCATGCCGCAGGGCGATCCCCATGCCCAGGGCGTCGATCGACTCGGGCTGCACGTGGGCGATGCCGATCGCGATGGCAACCTCGGCAATCTCTGCCGCCACCGCCTCTCGGCGTGACGCGCTGAGCTTCTTGGAGTCGTTGAGGCCCATGATGTGGGGCTCAGGGGGAAGGCACACCGCACAGACCGTGAGCGGGCCCGCGAGGGGCCCGCGGCCGACCTCGTCGACCCCCACGACGACGCCATCGCCGCCCAACTCGGCCATGCGCTCGTAGAGGGCGTCTACCCGCAGCCGCTCCTCGGCCTCGCGCTGGTGCCGCCTGAGGGCAGAGGTGACGGCCTTGCGCACCTGTACGCGGGGGTCGTCCGCATACCGGGAGCAGAGGGCCTCGACCTCGTCGGTGGGCGCGCTCTCTATCAGTGCCGCGATCTCGCGGGCCGTCGCCGCCTTCATCACACCTTCTCCCGGGTCATGGGGTGACAGACAGATCGTAAAGGAAGGAGGCCGCCACGTGGGCGGCCTCCCCTGTGTCTTGTGTGCGAGCCCTAGTTGCGCTTCTCGCGGATGCGGGCCGCCTTGCCGATGCGGTCGCGCAGGTAGTAGAGCTTGGCGCGGTGCACGTCGCCGTGGCGGACGACCTCGAGCTTGCCGATCTTGGGGCTGTGCAGGGGGAAGGTGCGCTCGACGCCGACGCCGAAGCTGATCTTGCGGACGGTGAAGGTCTCACGGGCACCGGCGCCGCTCATGCGGATGACGTCACCCTGGAAGACCTGGATGCGCTCGCGGTCGCCTTCCTTGATGCGGTAGTGGACCTTGACGTTGTCGCCGACCTGGACCTGGGGGATGTCCTCCCTGATCTGCTGACGCTCGATGGCACGAATGTAATCCATAGTTAGACCTCGTCTCTAGTCTAGAGGTGCCGACGCCCTCGCGAACGACACATAGCTTTACACACGAATGTTGAGTATAGGGCAAACTACCTGCTGCGGCAAACAGAACCAAACATCACCGGGACTCCATGAGTCTAGAGGCACAGCCCGATGACGACGCCCTGATCGGTGTCGGGGGTCGCGTGGGAGCAGGGGTACCCGCTGGCCATTGCCCCGTAGAAGTACCGACCCTCGAGGTTATCGTAGACGAAGCAGAAGGCCGACCGGTACCACCAGGCGACGGGACTCCCCTGCCAGCGCCTCGCGAGGACGCCGCCGGCGCCATCGCGGGCAGAGACGCCCGCCTGCGAGAAGAGCTGGTACTGGCTTCCCTCGGCGTTCGCCACGTCATCCCAGAAGGAGTACTCGGCCGGGTACTCGTGTGCGAACCAGTCGATGGTCCCACACGCCTCCGTCGCGGAGAGCAACCAGAGCCTGTCCGAGGTGAGGCTCACCTGCTCGGCTCTCCATGCGGAGCCGACGTTGTTCGTCGGCTTGTCGACCGCCACGACGACCGAGCGCAGGTCGTCGGGAAGCTGGGAGAACCCCTCGCCCCCGAGCCATGAGCGCAGCTCGGATGACTCCCAGCCGCCGGCGTTGTCGCCCGAGGCGTTCATGGGACGGAGCGCGATGGCGGCGTCGCTCACGAAGGTGAGCCCTGCCGGCGACCCCGTGCCCGTGACCGTGTCGTGGCAGATGCCCGCGATGACGAGGCCGACCTCGGTCCCGTCGGAGAGCCGAATGCGCTTTGCCTCGCCCGTGAGGCTCCCGTCGGGGTTGACGAGCCCGTACGATGCCGCCACGGCCACGGAGGCGTCCCCGCCGCCGGCCGCGGCAATCTCGGCTGAAATGTCAGAGAGCTCCTGCCACGTGTAGTCGTCGAGCCCACGGGCCCCATCACGCTGGTCCTCGGGAGGGGCCTGATCTTCGGTGGCAGCCTCCTGCCCTGGTGACGGATCCGTGAGGGACCCGAGGACGGCAAGGATCGCGACGATGCCGACGGCAAGGACGGCAAGCGAGAGCAACGCCCTGAGAACTATCACGACACGCGATCGCTCGGTCATCCCAAGCACCTCCCCCATGCCATGCTAGCACGGGCCCAGACAAGAAGAAGGGAGGGACCCGCAGGTCCCTCCCCCTTGCCGGTGAGTGTCGCCAGGACTACTTGTCGAGGGTGACAGCGCCACCGTTGGCGCGGAGCTTGGCCTGGGCGGCCGCGAGGCGCGCGATGGGCACGCGGAACGGCGAGCAGGACACGTAGGACAGGCCGATGTTGTAGTAGGTGTCGATGGACTGGGGATCGCCACCGGTCTCGCCGCAGACGCCGAGGACGATGTCGGGGTTGGTCGAACGGCCACCCTTTGCGGAGATGTCGACGAGCTTGGCGACGCCGGGGTCGACGGTCGCGAACGGGTTCTCCTTGACGATCTTCTTGTCGAGGTAGAGCGGCATGAAGGAGGCCTCAACGTCGTCGCGCGAGAAGCCGAGCGTCGTCTGGGTGAGGTCGTTGGTGCCATAGGAGAAGAAGTCGGCGTACTCGGCGATCTCGTCGGAGGTGATGGCGGCACGCGGCAGCTCGATCATGGTGCCGATGGGGATCTCGAGCTTGACGCCATACTCCTCGGAGATGGCGTCGATGTCGGCCTGGCACAGGCCGCGCAGGTAGGAGAGCTCCTCGACGAAGGCCACGAGCGGGATCATGATCTCGGGCTGGGCGTCGACGCCCTCCTTGATGAGTTCGGCGGCGGCGCTGGCGATGGCGCGGAACTGCATGTGGTTGAGCTCGGGGTAGAGCAGGCCCAGGCGGCAGCCACGGGTGCCGAGCATGGGGTTGGCCTCCTGGAAGGAGTCGAGCTGCTTGAGCAGGGCCTGCTTGGTGG
>SUUD01000095.1 GCA_015062715.1 Olsenella sp.
GCGCGATGTCGCCATCGGCGGGCGAGAGCACGTTGTAGCGCAGCGAGATGCGGCGGAGCCCCACCACCAGAAGGACGCTGACGAGCGCCGCCAGAGGACGCCCGATGGGGATGACCGCCTCGAGCAGCAGGTAACCGAGCGAGCCCGCCACGGCACAGATGGCGTAGAGGTTGCTCCGCTGGAAGATGCGCGGGGTGTCACCCAAAAAGACGTCGCGCATCATGCCGCCGCCCACGCCCGTGACGGTGCCCATGAGCACCACGGCCCAGGGGCCAAGGTCGTAGCGAATGGCCTTGTCCGACCCTGCCACCACGAACAGTGCGACCGAGACGATGTCGACCCACTCGTAGAGGTTGGGGTGGCGCGTGAGCTCGTTGGGGAAGAGAAATCCCGCGATGCCGGCGATCACGGCCATGGGGATGGCGTAGGGCGAGCTGAGCATGTAGACGTCGCCGCACTGCATGATGGTGTCGCGCACGAGGCCACCTCCCAGGCCGCCCAGGATCGAGAGCGCCACATAGCCCACCACGTCCAGTCGCCGCTCGCGGGCGACGAACACGCCCGAGAGCGCGCCGACCAGCACGGCTGCGGCATCGAGCCAGGCGGGTATGAGGTCGGGCGACATGGGGGCTCCCTTCGGTGAAGACGGTCCACCATGTTCTATCAGAACCAGCGACAAAGGCAAGGGGCGTCCGTCCGGGATGCCGTGCTGCGGGGTTCGGGTGGCGACTGCTAGTTTGCCCAGAAGCTCTTCCGCAGCTCCTCGCGGTTCTTGGTCTGCGTCTTGCGCATGATGTTGTGGACGTGCGTCTTGATGGTGCCCTCGGACAGGATGAGCTCGGTGGCGATGGAGCGGTTGTCCTTGCCGGCCAGGAGGAGGGCCAGGACCTCGGACTCGCGCGTGGAGAGGCCGTGCGCCTTGGCGTAGGCGGGCAGGGCGTCCGAAATGTGGCGCGTGAGGTCGCTCTCGCGGTCGGTCTCGGCCTGGGGCTGCATGAAGCGCAGCTTGAGAAGCTTGAGCGCCTCGCGGATGCAGTGATAGGCCACGTAGATCATGAGGATGTTCTCGGAGAAGTTGCGCTCCGAGAGGTAGAGCGGCAGCAGGTTGTTGTCGGGGTCGGGCACGGGGGCAATGAGGATGATCCAGACGTCCTCGGCCAGGATCATGAACAGGAGCAGGCAGAGCAGGGCAAAGCGACCACTGTGCTTTCCCAGGCGCTCGCGGTAGGCGGCGTCTCCCGAGGACGCCCACTTGAAGAACGAGAACAGCAGCGCGCAGCCGACGAAGACCTGGCGCAGGGTGTAGAACGCAAACTGCCTTGGCGCTCCATAGGGCATGAGGACCAGCACGAGCGTGCTCGCGACGGCGAAGATCACGGGCGGGACAACCGCAACCCGTCGGTCGTGGACGTCGAGCACGCGCAGCAGCATGAGCCAGAGGCTTGCCAGGATGCCCGTGCCCGTGATGACGCGCATGACGGGGGAGGAGATCTCGTAGTACGTGTCGACCGAGAAGGGCAGGTTCTGCGAGAGCCACTCGTTCCCGAAGATGCCACCCAACTCGATGATGTAGAAGACGAAGAACGTCACCTGGGGGATGAACGACCTCCGCTCGCTCACCAGATAGGCCGCGAACGAGAGGATGGCGGCGGCAAAGCACAGCAGTAGGATGCAGACGCTGTAGACGAAGATGAAGAGGTTCAAGCTGCTCTCCGTTCAACTGCCGGTTTATGGGTGCGAACAGGCTAAATGCAGGTTCGTCTGGGACATTGGTTTATGCGACGCCCCCGCGCAAGTGCGGTCCCATTCTAGTCCTAAACCAATCGGTTTACGCGGTGTAGGCATCGTTGAGCGGTGATTAAACCCAATTCTGCTGGCAAGTGGGAAACGAGTGGTGTTTGATGGAGTCGTCCACAAGGAAACGGGCGACGGTAGGGTCGCCTCGGGGCCGGTGCGCCGGCGAGAAAGAAAGGAGCACGCCATGAGCATGCCCAAGGACTTCCTCGACACCAATGAGTTCACCAAGGAGCAGATCCTCGCCATCGAGGAGCTCGCCATGGCCATGAAGGCCGCCATCAAGGAGGACGGCTACTATCCCCACCTGCTCCGCAACAAGAGCCTCGGCATGATCTTCCAGCAGGTCTCCACCCGTACCCGCATCTCCTTCGAGACGGCCATGACCGACCTCGGCGGCCACGCGCAGTTCTACGGCCCCGGCACCATCCAGCTCGGCGGCCACGAGTCCCTCGGCGACACCGCCCACGTCATGGGCGACCTGCTCGACATCATGATGGCCCGCGTGAACCGTCACGCCGACGTCGTTGGCCTGGGCGCCGGTGCCCGCTGCGCCGTCATCAACGGCATGTCCGAGTACAACCACCCCACCCAGGAGATCGGCGACCTCCTCACCATGATGGAGAACGTCCCCGAGGGCAAGAAGATCGAGGACTGCAAGCTCGCCTTCATCGGTGACGCAACCCAGGTCTGCCTGTCCCTGATGTTTGTCTGCTCCATCATCGGCATGAAGTTCGTCCAGTACGGCCCCAAGGGCCACCAGATCCCCGACGGCGCCCTGCACGTGGGCACCGACGAGGAGCGTGCCGCCTTTGGCGCCGAGATGATGGAGATCGGCAGGAAGAACTGCGAGCTCTCCGGCGGCTCCATCGAGATCTCCGACAACATCGAGGTCATCAAGGGCGCCGACTTCGTCTACACCGACGTGTGGTACGGCCTCTACGACGCCGAGGTTGACGGCGCCTCCTACCTCGACGTCTTCATGCCCGACTACCAGGTCACCATGGACCTCATGAACTACGCCGGTCCCGACTCCAAGTTCATGCACTGCCTGCCCGCCATCCGCGGCGAGGAGGTCGTGGACGAGGTCGCCGACTCCGACCGCTCCCTGTGCTGGGTCGAGGCCGAGAACCGCAAGCACTCCATCCGTGCCCTGCTGGCCACCTTCGGCCCCCGCACCCCGCTCAACGACGAGAACGACGAGTACGCCTCCAAGGAGCGCCTGCACGCCGCCCTCGCCAAGATCGAGGAGCTCCAGGCCTAGTCTTCACCTTTGGGCTGCCAAGGGGCTCGCGCTCATATCGCCTGCTCAGACAGTCCTCGGCTCAGGTGGCGCACGACGCGAAACGCGTCGGCGCCACCTGGCCTGCGGAACTCGCATTCGACATGAGCGACGAGTCCCGCATCCCGTGTTGAAGAACCGTATTACCAAGGAGACACATCATGCGCACCATCTATGAGTCCGATTCCACGCCCAAGGCCGACGGCTTCTACATGCCGGCCGAGTTCGCTCCCCAGAAGCGCGTCTGGATGGGCTGGCCCCACCGCACCGACACCTGGGCCCACGGCGCCAAGCCGGCCCAGAAGCAGTACGAGCAGGTTGCCCGCGCCATCGCCGAGTTCACCCCGGTCTACATGTGCGCCAACCAGGTCGACTACGCCAACTGCAAGGCCGTCTTCGAGGACTGCGAGAACGTGCACGTCATCGAGATGACCACCGACGACGCCTGGTTCCGTGACACCGGCGCCACCTTCGTGGTCGACGGCAAGGGCGGCAAGCGCGCCGTGCACTGGCACTTCAACGCCTACGGCGGCATGATCGACGGCCTGTACTTCCCCTGGGACAAGGACGAGCAGATCGCCCTCAAGATGGCCGAGATCGCCGAGGTCGAGCGCTATCGTCCCGATGACATGATCCTCGAGGGTGGCTCCATCACCGTCGACGGCGAGGGCACCGTCGTCGTGACCGACCAGTGCCTGCTCTCGCCCGGCCGCACCTGCTCCGCCGTCCTGGTCGACGAGGACGAGGACAACATCTGGCCCAACTACGGCCGCAAGTTCGAGCCCTGGAGCGAGGAGCTTCGCGAGTACATGACCGAGCACCTCAAGGAGTACCTGGGCGTCGAGAAGGTCATCTGGGTCAAGGAGGGCATAGACCCGTCCGAGACCAACGGCCACATCGACGACGTCGCCACCTACATCGCGCCGGGCGTCATGGCCTGCATCTGGTCCGACGACCCCGAGTACCCCTTCTACGAGCAGTGCCACGCCGCGTACGAGACCCTCTCCAACGCCGTGGACGCCAAGGGCCGCAAGCTCAAGGTCTACAAGCTCCCCATGCCGGTCAACCCGGTCTACATGGACCAGGCCTCCTGCGACTCCATCGACATCGACGAGAACGCCGAGCCGCGCGTTCCCGACGAGCCGCTGATCGCCTCCTACATGAACTACCTGGTCACCAACGGCGGCATCATCACCCCGCAGTACGGTGACGAGAACGACGACCTTGCCGTCGAGACCCTCCAGAAGATCTACGACGAGACCTGGGGCGAGGGCAAGTTCAAGGTCGTCGGCGTCAAGACCACCGAGCAGGTCGTCTTTGGCGGCGGCAACATCCACTGCATCACCCAGCAGGAGCCCGAGGCGTAAGAGCACCTCGCGCATCACAGGCTGGCCTGAGGGGCGGTCGGGACATCCCGGCCGCCCCTTTTTGCTGGCCCATCATCAGCCTGGGTCAGTGCACTTTTGCGCCTCTTGCACTCAAAAGGGGGTACCCCCCAAATGACGGGACAGAAGGGGGCACCCCCCAAGCGCTCCCCAAGCGTCCCAAAGAATCGCCCCGCTCCCGGGACCGAGAGCGGGGCGACGTGTGCCCGGGTTATGTCGGCGTCAGGCCAGTGGCTGCGCCCTACTCCTGGGACGCGGGCTGGGCACCTGCCAGCTCCTCGGCGGCGGGCGCCTCCGGCACGTGCGTCCTGCTGTAGGCGCGCAGGCAGAGGGCCACGACCACCAGGAGCGCAAAGGCGAAGGCCATGGAGAAGATTGCGTTCTTCGACCAGCCGGCAAACAGGCAGGCGACAATGGAGCATGCCCCTACCGTGAGGGCGTAGGGCAGCTGCGAGTTGACGTGGGCCATGTGGTTGCAACCCGCTCCCGTCGACGAGAGGATCGTGGTGTCCGAGATGGGCGAGCAGTGGTCGCCAAAGATGACGCCGGCGAGCACCGCGCCAAGCACCACGCTAATCTCCTCGGGGGCGACCGCGGCGCAGATGGTGATGGACATGGGGGTCATGATCGCCATGGCGCCCCAGGAGACGCCGGAGGTGAAGGAGATGGCGGCCGTCACCACGAAGAGCAGGGCCGGCAGGAGCATCCCCGGGGTCTCGACGGGAACGAGGCTGGCCACGTAGGTGCCCGTGCCGAGCACCGCGTCGTCCATGACGCCAGCGAGCGACCAGGCGAGCACCAGCAGGAGCATGGTGTCGATCATCGACTTGAAGCCCTGGCTGAACGCGCCCATGAAGCTCTTCGTCGTGTGGAGCTTGCGGGGGACGTACAACAGGAAGGAGAAGAACAGCGAGACGACCGTGGCGTGGGTGAGCACCAGCGACGTGTCGACGTTGCCAAAGGCGACGAGCATGGACTCGCCGGCAAAGTAGCCTCCCTCGGCAAGCATGAGCAGGACGGTCGAGGCGATGAGCACGAGCATGGGCACGATGAGGTCGCTCGCGTGGGCATCGCCCTTGTCGCCCCAGTCGGGAATCTCGCCAAAGCGCAGCTCGTCGGTGATGTCGTTGCCGGCCTTGGCGGCCGCCTCGTATTTGGCCATGGGGCCGATGTTGATGTCCCAGACGGCCGAGAGAAGGACCATGAGCAGGGTGAGCCAGGCGTAGTAGTTGTAGGGCAGGGTCGACAGGAAGGCGTTGATGCCCGAGATGGAGAAGCCGTACTTGGTGAGGTTGGGGTTCATGAGGGCGATGACCGTGGCCACCCAGCTCGAGATGGGGAACAGGATGGTGACGGGCGCGGCCGTGGAGTCGTCGTTGTAGGCCAGGCGCGCCTTCGAGATGTTGAAGCGCTCGTAGATGGGCTGCATGACGTTGCCGACGGTAAGCGCGTTGAAGTAGTCGTCGATGAAGATGAAGATGCCCAGGAAGAAGGCGAGGAGCTGGGCACCCAGGCGGGTCTTCACGTGCTTGGCCGCCCACTGGGCGAAGGCCATCGACCCGCCCGCGTTGGAGACGACCTCGACAAAGCCGCCCAAAAGCCCGATGAAGATCATGAGCTCCATGTTCTCGAGGCTGGTGAGCACGCCAAAGACGGCGTTGATGCCCTCGTAGGCGGGGCCGAGGATGGGGTTGGACACCTCGAGCGCGGCACCTGCGGGTGCGAAGTTCACGAAGATGAAGTAGCCCACGATCACGCCGATGGACAACGAAAAGATTGCTCGCTTGGTCTTGATGGCAAGCGTGATGGCGACGAGGGGTGGGATGAGGGAGAGAATTCCGTAGGCGGAGCCTTCCAAAGGGATCACTTCCTGTCGTGGGGGGGGGTCAACGTCGTTGTAAGTAAAAGGTACGAGATTATTCGCGGCACGAATCGGTCGAGGGCGATTATTTTGGTTGAATGCAGTCGAACGGCCTCCGTTTGCGGCGGGCAGCCATCCCCGCGAGGGGACTGCGGCCTCGCGGGTGTCCCCGACGTCACGAGTGTGGAGCAAACGATGCAGGAAAACGGCATAAACTCACGGATTAGGTCCCCACGCGGGGGCTAATCCCACTGCCCACGGCCCTAAACCTGAATCAACTCGCGCGCAGGGGAAGTCACTGCCATACTCACAATCGAAATCGTCGGCCGGGTTGACGGGCCCAGCCGCCACGAATGGCTCTATTGGCAAGAGAGAGGAACGAGAAAGTGGAAAAGAAGGGTCTTTCGTTCTTTACGATCATCTCCACGGTGATCTGCGTCGTCTTCGTGTGCGAAGCCGCCGCGCCGGCTGCCGCCATCGGCAACCAGCAGTTCTTCTGGTGGATCTTCCTGATCATCACCTTCCTGGTCCCCTACGGCCTCGCGGTCGCGGAGCTCGGCACCGCCTATGAGTCCGATGGCGGCATCATCGACTGGATCCGCGACGGCCTTGGTGACAAGTGGGCCGCCCGCGCAGCCTACTACTACTGGGTCAACTACCCGTTCTGGATCGCGTCGCTGGCCACGCTGTTCCCCTACATCATGACGATGATCTCGGGCTACACCATCGACTTCGAGGCCAACATCTGGGTCACCCTCGCCATCGAGCTGGCCTTCACCTGGATCGTCACCTTCATGGCCTTCTCGCCCGTCTCCGACTCCGAGTGGGTCCTCAACGGTGGCGCCATCATCAAGGTCGCCGTGGCCGTCATCGTCGGCTGCGTCGGCATCTGGTACGCCGCCCAGAACGGATTCGCGTCCGACATGAGCGCCTCCACCTTCCTGCCCGATCTCTCCGGCGGCAACGCGCTCGGCTACCTCTCGATCATCATCTTCAACTTCATGGGCTTCGAGGTCATCTGCACCA
>SUUD01000096.1 GCA_015062715.1 Olsenella sp.
CGCGTGATGGCGACGTAGGCGAGGCGGCGCTCCTCCTCGATGGACGCGGGGTCGCCGTTGTAGGTGACGTGCGGGAAGATCCCGTCCTCCATGCCCGCCACGAAGACCACCGGGAACTCCAGGCCCTTGGCGGAGTGGATCGTCATGAGGGTGACGGAGCTCGACTGGCCCGCCAGGGAGTCAAGGTCGGACCTGAGAGCCAACCATTCCATGAAGGCGGGGAGCTTCTCGGCCGCGATACCAGGGATTCCATCCTCTCCCCCAAGCTCAGCGCTCGCTTCGCTCGCTCGCTGAAGCGATTCGCTTTGGGGAGAGGATGGAATCCCAATATCAGGCGTAGCTTCTTCATTCGACCAACCCTCAGGTCCGCCCTGTGCCATCGCGCCACCCGAAAGCTCTAGGGTCAAGAGATCATCCTCATAGTCCTCGTCGGCGGCAAGCTGGTCCAGGCTCTCGAGGAGCTCGACCGCGTCGCCGTGGGTCTCGTCGAACTCGGCGGCGACGCCATAGAACTCGCGGATGTTCTCGATGCGGCCGTCTGCCTCGACGGTGTGCTCGGCCTCGAGCGCCTTGATGAGGCCCACCGAGTCGACGATGGCCTCGACCACGTCTGCCAGCTCACCGGTTACGTGGCGTCCACGCTCGATGGCGCCGCACCACTCGGCCAGGGCGTTGCGCACCTTGGCGCCCAGGAGCCCCTCCTCGGCAATGCAGGCCTGGGCCGCCGAGAAGAACGAGATGCCGTTCTGCACCGCATAGCCCGAGATCTTGGCGATGGAGGTGGAGCCGATGCCGCGGCGCGGGGTGTTGACCACGCGCAGGGCGCTGACGTCGTCGTTGGGGTTCACCACGAGCTTGAGGTAGGCCATGACGTCGCGGATCTCGGCGCGGTCGAAGAAGCGCGTGCCGCCCACGATCTTGTAGGGCACCCCCGCGCGCAGGAACATGTCCTCGAGCACGCGCGACTGCGCGTTGGTGCGGTAGAAGACGGCCATGTCGTCGTAGCTGGTACCTGCGTCATGCAGCTTCTCGATCTCGGACCCTATCCAGCGGCCCTCGTCGCGCTCGTCGGAGGCCTGGTACAGGCGGATGGGCTCGCCGTCGCCGGCGTCCGTGAACAGGCGTTTGGGCTTGCGGCGCGAGTTGTTGGCCACCACGGCGTTGGCCGCCTCGAGGATGTGCCCGGTCGAGCGGTAGTTCTGCTCGAGGCGGATGACCTTGGCGTCGGGGTAGTCCTTCTCGAAGTCGAGGATGTTCTGAATGTCGGCGCCACGCCAGGAGTAGATGGACTGGTCGTCGTCGCCCACCACCATGAGGTTGCGGTGCGCGGCGGCGAGCAGGTTGGTGATCTTGTACTGGACGTGGTTGGTGTCCTGATACTCGTCGACCGAGATCTGGCGGAAGCGGTCCTGGTAGCCGGCGAGCACGCGCGGGTTCTTGGAGAGCAGCTCGTAGGCGTTGACGAGCAGGTCGTCGAAGTCCATGGCGTTGGCGCGGGCAAGCCGCCTCTGCAGCTCCATGTAGACCTGGGCGGTCTTGCGTGCCGGCGGGTTGTCGGCGGCATCGCTCATGTCCTGCGCGCTCACCATGGCGTTCTTGGCCGCCGAGATGCGCGAGCGGACCATGTTGACGGGGAACTGCTTCTGGTCGATGCCCAGGTCGTCCATGATGGCGCGCACCAGGCGGCGCGAGTCGTCATCGTCGTAGATGGTGAAGTTAGAGGTGTAGCCCAGAAGGTCTGCGTCCTCGCGCAGCATGCGCACGCACATGGCGTGGAAGGTGCACACCCACATGCCGCGGGTGCCGCCGGGAAGGAGCGCCCCCAGACGGTCGCGCATCTCGGCGGCTGCCTTGTTGGTGAAGGTGATGGCCAGGACCTGCCAGGGGCGCACGCCCTCGTCGGCAATCATGTGGGCGATGCGGTAGGTGAGCACGCGGGTCTTGCCGGAGCCGGCGCCGGCCAGCACCAGCAGCGGTCCGGACGTGCACTCCACCGCCGCGCGCTGGGCAGGGTTCAGGGTATCGAGGTCGAGGGGCATGTAGTGGTCTCCTTGCGTCGGTTCGTCCCTAAGAGTCTAGCGGCTCCACCGGACAAATCCGCGCGGCGGACAAGAATGCCCTAACCCTCCAGGCAGCGCGCCAGCAGCGCCTCGCAGCCCTCGCGCACGTCTCGGTAGGTGGCGTCGAAGTCGCCCGTGTACCAAGGGTCGGCCACGTCGTGCGGGCGCGCCGTGAAGTCCATGAGCTTGGAGACCTTGCCGTCCGGGTCGCTCCCCAGGATGCGCAGGATGCCGCGGATGTTGCTCGCGTCCATGCCGACGATGTGGTCGAAGCGCTCGTAGTCGGCCCGCGTGAGCAGGCGCGCACGGTGGTTGCCGCAGGGAATGCCCACCTCGGCAAGCTTGCGGCGGGTCCCGCGGTGCGGCGTGTTGCCGATCTCCTCGGTCGTCATGGCCGCCGAGTCGATGTCAAACTCGTCGGTGAGCCCCGCCTCGTCAACGAGGTGCTGCATGACGTACTGGGCCATGGGAGAGCGGCAGATGTTGCCGTGGCATACGAAGAGGACCGAGGCCATGGGGCGCTCCTTGCGCTGCGGAATTGTTGCTAGCTTGGAAAGACTACCATGAGCATGGGCGGTTGCTTCACTCCGCCGCCATAAAGCGGGGATAGTATGTGCCTATCTGACGTCCAACGGAAGGACCTTGCCATGAACGCCGCCAAGATCGCCGTCGTCTGCGACTCGGGCACCGACGTCCCCGCTCAGTTCGCCGCAGAGCACGACGTCCGCATCGTTCCCTTGGGCATCACCTACTCGGATGGCGTCACGCTGCGCGCCGGGGTCGACATCACCGAGTCCGAGGTCGTGGAGCGCTTCGCCCAGGAGATCCCCACCACGTCGCTTCCCTCCCCCGGCGACATCAAGTCCACCTACGAGCAGATCATCGCCGACGGCTACGAGCGAGCCGTGGTGGTCACCATCTCGTCGGGCCTCTCGTCCACCAACCAGACGGCGCGCATGGTCGCCGCCCAGCACGAGGACTTCCCCATCATCGTCATCGACACCCTGAGCATTGGCGTTGCGGCGGGGCTCGTGGTCATGGCGGCCGTCGAGATGATCGAGGACGGCATCCCCTTCGAGCAGCTCGAGGGGCGCCTCAACGCCCTCGCCAAGCTCACCAAGGTCTTCTTCTGCGTCAAGGACCTCAAGTTCCTGCGCAAGGGAGGCCGCATCGACGCCTTCACCTACCGCGTGGGCTCCGTCCTCAACATCAAGCCCATCATCTGGTGCGACGAGGAGGGCTTCTACCGCACCTACCGCAAGGCCCGCGGCTGGGAGCGCGCCCTCAAGCAGGAGTTCAAGTGCGTCCAGGAATTCGCCGAGAAGAACGTGCGCTCGCGCCTGGCCGTGGCCTGCACCGACGCGTCGCGCTGCTTCGAGTCGGTCGAGGGCTGGATGCGCGAGGGCGTCTCCAACATCACCGAGATCGTGCGCGCGGGCATCTCGCCGGCGCTTCTCGTCCACACCGGCCCCGAGCTGGTGGGCATGGCCGTCCAGCCCGACTGGCGCAGCCTGTAGCCTGCCGTAGCGGACATATCGCCACGCACAAAAAGAGGACCCCGGGCACATGTCCCGGGGTCCCGTCGTATCTGGCCAGATGACAGGCTAGTGAATGGCGTCCTGGAAGAACTCCCAGGCCTGGGCATCCGTGGCACCCTCGTGGACGATCATGCGGATGGCCTGGGCCATGGCCTCGGGATGCGGGCTCTGGAAGATGTTGCGGCCCATGTCGACGCCGTGGGCGCCCTTCTGGATGACGTTGTACGCCATGGCCAGGGCGTCGCGCTCGGGGAGCTTCTTGCCGCCGGCAACCACGATGGGCACGGGGCACGCGGCCACGACCTCCTCGAAGTCCTCGCAGTCGTAGGTCTTGACGATCTGGACGCCCATCTCGGCGATGATGCGCGTGGCCAGCTTGAAGTAGCGGCCGGTGCGGGCCATGTCCTTGCCCACGGCGCAGACGCCCAGGACGGGAATGCTGTAGCGGAAGCCCTCGTTGATGAGGTAGCTCAGGTTGTCGATGCTCTCGAGCTGGCCGTCGCCGCCAATGAAGACCTGGCAGGCCATGCAGTCGGCATTCATGCGGATGGCATCCTCGACGTCAACGGCGACGATCTCGTGGGAGAGGTCGTCCTGCAGCATGGACGAGCCGGAGGTGGAGCGCAGCGCGATGGCCTTCGTGATCTCGGGCGGGACGCAGGCGCGGATGGCGCCGCGGGTGCCCATGAAGCAGTCCACGTAGGGGGCCAGCTTGGGAAGGAGCAGGTCGAGACGCTCGAGGCCGGCGGTGGAGCCCATGAAGTAGCCATGGTCGAACGCGAACATGACGGTGTTGCCGCTCTTGGGGTCGAAGATGTTGGAGAGGTGCTTCTTCATGCCCCAGTCAAGGCTGTTGGCGCCCTTGACGTAGAAGCCCTGCTGGTTGGCGAACGGGGTGTCGACGTGATAGTCCTTGGCAACCTTGAGGCCGTCCAGATCTGCCATGTGTCCTCTTTTCCTTGTCGTTTGCGTGCTTCCTACCAATGTGACGCACCTTATAAGGATACGCCCAACGAGCTGCAGGCAACGCCCTCAACCACGGCCTTTGCCACAAACGGACAAAGGCGGGCGCCGGGCCGCGCAGCACCCGTCAGCCGAGCAGCGCGAAGTACGCGATCACCGCGACGCCGAGGGCGATGCGATACCACCCGAAGGGCTTGAAGTCGTGGCGCTTGACGAACCCCATCAGGAAGCGGATGGCGGCAAGGCTCACCACGAAGGCGGTGACGCAGCCCACGAGCAGGATGGTCGTCTCTGCGGCGGCGAACGCGTTCCCCTTGAGGAAGTACTTGACCAGCCTGAGGCCGCTTGCGCCGAACATGACCGGGATGGCGAGGTAGAAGGTGAACTCCGCGGCGACGGCGCGCGAGCAGCCCAGAAGCAGGCCCCCGATGATGGTCGAGCCCGAGCGGGAGGTCCCGGGCACGATCGAGAGGACCTGGAACAGGCCGATCCCCATGGCGACGCCCCAGGTCAGCTCGTCGATCGACTGGATGCGGGCGTCGGCGTCGGCAGCCTGGGCGCCACCTGCCGCCGCCGAGGGCGCCATGTGACGGGCATGCGACGGCCCCGCGGCGGCGAGCTCGAGCGCATGGCGCTCGCGCGCGTTCTCGATGAGGATGAACGCGACGCCATAGGCGATGAGGGCGGCGGCGATGACGTAGGGGCTCCCCAGGTGCTCCTCCATCCAGTCGTCGAGCGGGATGCCGATGACCGCGGCGGGCACACATGCCGCCACGACCTTCGCCCAGAGCGACCAGGTCCCCTTCCGCTCCGCGCGCGACTTGCGCGGCGAGAAGGGGTTGAGCTCGTGGAAGAAGAGCACGCAGACGGCCAGGATGGCCCCGAGCTGGATGACGACGAGGAACATGTCCCAGAAGTCCTGCGAGACGTCGAGGGCCACGAACTGGTCGAGCAGCAGCATGTGCCCGGTCGACGAGACGGGAAGCCACTCCGTGATGCCCTCGACCACGCCGTACAGGATCGCCTTGAGAATCTCGACTATGTCCAGGCCCACCATGGCCCCCCCTCCCCGTGTCGGCCGCGGAAGCGCGGCCACCGCCCATGATGTGTCACGTCGGGACGGGGTGGGGTCGCCCCACGCGAGTTACTCGAAAAACACCATGACGGCAGGGCCCGGCCGATGGGCAAAAGGGCCTCACCAGCGGTGACGGCACGTTTCGCCCCTCATGGTGAATGGGGAGAAATATGGCTTTTTCTGTGATGGAATCGCCGCAGGTAGAAGATGGTATCAGAAACGTTTCTGCAGGTTAATTGCGGTGTTTCCCAATCCAGCCGCTGACCCGTTTTTTGGTATCCTCCCATGCCATTCCACTCAAAACGCAGCCAAATACCCTAAAGTTGTACCTTGCCGCCTTATGGGCGCCATGCAAGTCGTCCCGCCACATGCGGGCACATGACGAGGAACGAGGGAGGTGCGGACATGAACGACCTGGGCAGGAGGGCACTCGCCGTGCTGTTCTCGGGCGCGCTCGCCTGCTCCGCCCTCTTCGCGACGCCCGCCCTCGCCGACGAGTACGACGAGCAGATCGAGCAGCACGAGCAGGAGGCCAAGGAGCAGGAGGAGGCCGCAGCCGAGCACGAGCAGGCTGCCGCCGAGGCCGGCGAGGCCTACGAGGCCACGCAGACCGAGCTCTCCGAGCTCCAGAAGCGCGTCGAGGAGACCACCCAGGCCTACAACGAGGCGCAGGCGCGCCTCGACAAGCTCAACGAGGACATCGCCGCCAAGCAGGCCAGCATCGACGAGATCGAGGCCCAGCTGCCGGAGTTGCGCAGCCGCGCCTCCGAGGCCATGCGCGGCATGTACAAGATCCAGCAGGGCGCGCCGGGCCTCGTGGGCCTCATCCTCGCGTCCGACAACTTCAACGAGTTCCTCACCATGCTCACCTACATCGACGCCGTCCAGGAGCGCAACTTCGCCGCCGTCGACGAGCTCGTCGAGTCGGAGAAGGAGCTCGCCCGCCAGAAGGCCGAGCTCGACCTCGAGCAGGCCGCCGCCTCCGACGAGGCGAAGGCGGCCGAGGAGGCCCTCGCCCAGGCGCAGGCCGCCCGCGACGAGGTCCAGCGCCGCGCCGAGGAGGAGGCCGCACGCCAGGCCGCCGAGGCACAGGCCGCCATCGAGGCCGCCATGGCCGCCCAGGAGGCGTCCGACGCGGCCGACGAGGCCCGCCAGGCCCAGGAGGAGGCGCGGCGCGCCGAGGAGGAGGCCAAGCGCGTCTTCGAGACGGCCAACGGCCAGCAGGCCACCATCGAGGTCCCCAACTCCTACGTGCCCAGCTCCGTGAACTGGAACATGTCGCGTGACGACTTCGTCAACGAGTGGGCGGGCCGCATCGACTCCTACCTCGCGGGCTCCCCGCTCGAGGGCCACGGCCGCACCTTCGCCGAGGCCGCCTGGGACTACGGCGTCGACCCGCGCTGGTCGCCCGCCATCTCCTTCACCGAGAGCTCCCAGGGCCGCTACTGCTTCCGTCCCCACAACGCCTGGGGCTGGGGCCACGCGAGCTGGCCCGACTGGGACACCGCCATCCGCGACCACGTCGCCGGCCTCGCCGCGGGCTATGGGCCCACCATCAGCGTCGCGCATGCCAAGCGCTACTGCCCGCCCAACTGGCAGTACTGGTACGCCACCACGCTGGCCCAGATGGAGCGCATCTAGCGCGTATTATGTTTCCGCAGGTAGACATACCTGCATATTTTCCTCGCGTCCCAATTTGTCCCTA
>SUUD01000097.1:0-2958 GCA_015062715.1 Olsenella sp.
CGCTCGCGGCGTTGCGGTGCTCGAGCAGGCCCTTGAGGTGCGAGAGCGTGAGGCCCGAGTCGAGAATGTCCTCGACGATGAGGACGTGGCGGCCCTCGATGTTGGTGTCGAGGTCCTTGACGATGCGCACCACGCCGGAGCTCTTGGTGCCGCTGCCGTAGCTCGAGACCGCCATGAAGTCGATGGCCATGGGGCACTCGATGGCGCGCATGAGGTCGGCCACGAAGACGACCGCACCACGCAGCACGGCGATGACCAGCGGGTTCTTGTCGGCATAGTCGCGGGTGATCTCGGCGCCCATGCGCTTGACGATGGCCTTGATGTCGTCCTCGGACAACAGGACGCTCTCGACGTCCGGGTGGAGCTCTGCCATGCTTTTGACCCCTTTCGGTGCTGCTCGTGCCCTGGCCGCGCGTGACGCGCGGACCCTAGGTTATCCGCCTGGAGGCATGGTCACAGACGTATGCCCAATTCTAGTAGCAACTTGGTTACAGGGGTGCAACGGGCCCTCTCATCTGCGCGAAACCCGGCAACCCACACAACGGGGCCGGTGGGGGACGTGCGCACCACGGGGACGCGCGCGCGGTCTGCCGCGGGCACGTGCGCCTCGTTGAGGAGGTCCGAGAGCTTCTTGGACTGGCCGTGCATGCCCAGGGGGCACAGGACGTCGCCCGGCTGGGGCGTGTCGACCCAGAGGGCGCCGCCCGCCGCGGCAATGCCGGCGGCCTCGGCGTCGAGCAGGACGGAGGCGCCGTTGGCCTCCTGCCCGTGCGTGCGGGCGAGGGCGACCGGGTCGGCCCCACGGCCCACCGCGAGCAGCCGCGCGCTCAGCGTGGCGCCGCCCGCCACCTGCAGGGCCCCCGGCACCTCGAGCCAGCCCTGCTCGGGCTCGGCAGGGGCGCGACGCGAGCGCACGAAGAGCAGGCCGTACTCCACGCGGCAGTCGACCCCCATGGGGATGGTGGCAGAGCCCGTGCCCGCGGCCACGAGCTCGAGCACGCGGGCGACGTGGCGCGCCTCGAGGCGGCACTCCGGGCACACGGAGAGAATCGCGCTTCTCACGACGCGGCGGGCGATGGCGACCTCGGTGGCGGCGAGGCGGGCAGCGTCGAGCGCGACCAGCCCCTCGGAGCGGCGGCGCTCCAGGTCGCGCAGGGCGCGCGCGGCCACCTGCGTCATGTAGGCGTCCTCCTCGGACAGGATGTCGCAGGTCGAGGCCATGCTCGCCACGAAGCGCGGGTTGCGGCGCTCGGCCACGGGCATGACCTCGTGGCGCACGTAGGCGCGCAGGTAGCGCGTGTCGGCGTTGGTGGCGTCCTCGCGCCACACGATGCCGTTCATGCGGAGCAGGTCGCAGAGCTCCTCGTGCGTGCGGTCGAGCAGCGGCCGCACGATGCGGTTGCGCCGGCGCGGGATCGACGAGAGGCCAGCCGGCCCCGAGCCGCGAATCGCGTTCATGAGGAAGGTCTCGGCGCGGTCGTTGGCGTTGTGCGCCGTGACGATGCGGGCCGCCGAGCGGGGGCAGCCGAGCTGGTCGGAGAGCTCGTTGGCGAGACGCGCGGCCGCCGTGTAGCGCAGCTCGCGGCCGACGTTCTCGACGTTGTCGCCATGCGTTGCGGCCAACGCCGCCACGTCCTCGCGCACCACCGTGCAGGGGATGCCAAAGCGGTCGGCCAGCCCGCGGACAAACTCCTCGTCCTCCTCGGCGTCGAGGCCGCGCAGCTGGTGGTTGACGTGCAGGACGTGCAGGCGCTCGCGGGCGATGCGGGCGTTGCCGCGGCCGTCGTCGATGTCGAGCGTTGAGGTGGCTGCCAGCCACAGCAGGGCCGTGGAGTCGGCCCCGCCCGACACCATGAGCACGACGGGCGCCGAGCCAGACGGCTCGCGCCGCTGGCTGGGACGGTCGAACGGGCTTCCGCTCGCGTATCTGCGGGCAACGGTGGGCATGGGCGACTCCTCTCGAAGAAGGAGCATACACCATGGGTGATGCGGCCCGAGCCAAACGTGGGTTCGCCCTCTGCCCTACCACACGCTCATGGGCCGGTCCTGGCCGGCGACGCACACGGTGAGCAGGCCGTCCTTGGTGCGCGCCTCGGTAAAGGTGTCGTTTGCCTGCTCGGCTCCCAGGGCCTCGGCCAGCGTGCGCACGGCGACGCTGGGGCGGTTGTTCTTCTGCGAGAGGTGCATGCCCACCACGACCTCGGTGTTGCTGGTCACCAGGTCGGGCAGCTCGGCTGCGCACTGGGCGTTGGAGAGGTGCCCGTGGTCGCCGCCCACGCGCTTCTTGAGGTAGTACGGGTAGGGGCCGGTCGCCAGCATGTGCTCGTCATGGTTGGACTCGATCGCCAGGACGCGGCAGCCGTAGAGGGCCTCGTGCGCCCGAGGCGTGAGCACGCCCGAGTCCGTGCAATAGCCCAGCACGTCGTCGCCCGCCTCGAAGCGAAAGCCAATGGGGTCGGCCACGTCGTGGCTGGTGGGGAAGGTGAACACGCGCATGCCGCACAGCTCGAGCTCGTCGTCGTGGCCGATGATGGAGAAGGGCAGCTCGGAGAGGTAGGAGCGCGCGGCGATGGTGCCCGCCGTGGCGTAGAGCTCGCCCTCGAAGCGCCGGCAGAACACGCTGGCGCCGGCCACGTGGTCGGCGTGCTCGTGCGTGAAGAGCACGGCCTGGACGCGGCCCATGTCCACGCCCAGCTCGTCGGCGCGGGCGAGCAGCGCCTTGCGCGAGAGCCCGCAGTCGATGAGGATGGAGCCGCCTGGCCCCTCGACCACGGCGGCGTTGCCCTTGGAGCCACTTGCCAGGATATGTAGGTGCATGCTCGGTGTCATGGGGACCAGTGTAGCGCGCCAGGCGGACAACTACCTGCGGGCCTCCACAGGCGCCGGACCTGACGCAGGGTGACCCCGCACAAGAAGGGAGGCCCGGTCTCCCGAGCCTCCCCGAGTCGCACGTTGTCG
>SUUD01000097.1:2968-7261 GCA_015062715.1 Olsenella sp.
ATTGGGGACGGTTCTGTTTGTCAGGTTTTGAGCAAAACCTGACAAACAGAACCGTCCCCAATGTCAGGTTCCCGCCCCCGACGCAGGGTCACCCCAATGACAGGTCGCCCCCTCGGCAGGCGCGCAAAAAAGGGGCCCGGTCTCCCGGGCCCCCGAACGCGCCTCTGTCGTGATGCGCTACTCGATGGTGATCTTGGTGACGTTGGCCTTCTCGTCCTGCTTGGGCACGCACACCGTGAGCATGCCGTCGGTGAGCTTGGCCGTGAGGCCGGCGGTCGCGGCGTCCTTGAGGTACACGCCACGCGTGGCGCTCCACTCGCAGGTCTCCTTGTGCAGGTAGTTCTTGCCCTTCTGCTCGTCGGACTCCTTCTTGTCGATGGAAATCGACAGGCGGCCCTCATGCAGCTCGACGTCGATCTGGTCGCGGGTCACGCCCGGCAGCTCCGCCGTGACGACGTAGGCGTCGCCGGCGTCCTCGACGTCCATCCTGAAGGCGCCGTCCGACACGCCGGTGAGGGCGGTGTCGAAGATGTTGTCGAGCATGCTGGGGAAGTTCCTGAAGAGGGCGCGCTCGAAGTTGTTGTACGGAATCATGCTGGTCATGATGATCACTCCCTTGCTGGGCGGTCCCGAGGCGCGGCCTTTCTGCACCTTGCGGGGCCTTGTCCGTTCGATAGGAATTCTTCCCCGCACCACGTGGCTTATACCGAGAAACGAAAGTAATCTTAGTTTCACAGGCTCATCAAATCTAAGCGTATCTGTGTTAGGTTTCTCAGTAGGCGACTCGCGGACGGGCTGTAATTGACACAAACTCCTCCCGTTCCCAAGACTTTCCTGCAGGTATGCCGTTCTGGGTTCCGTTCATGTCAATTAATTACCGCGACCCACCTCGTAGGAACGGGGTTTGAGCGCCGCCCGTGTAGGCAATGCGCAGAAGCGGCGAAGCGTCGCTGGTGGTCTATCATGTGTGACGTGCCATGTGACGAGGATTCGGAGGACAGATGGCCGACCACGAGACCAGGCTCTCGAACGACGCGCCCGTGCCCGGCAACGGCGAGCGTCGCGCCTACTCTGAGACCACCTATGTGCGGCCGCGCACCTACCACCGCAGCGCCGAGCCCATCGACGACCTCGCCTATGCCGAGGACCAGGCCTTCGAGGCCAGCGTCGTCCACGACTCCGACTTCACCATCGGCTCGCGCAACCCGTTCTCGGGCAAGGGCTACCGTCGCTCGCAGCGCGAGATGCCCCAGCTGCGCCAGGACCTCAAGTACGGCCAGTACCTCTCCATCCCCAAGGGGCGCCGCTCGATCTTCCAGTCGCGCGAGCGCCAGCAGCGCATCCGCTCGGTCGTGGGCCTCATCATCGTGATCGCCCTGCTCGCCGTGGCCGCCGTCCTCATCTGGAACCTCATCCAGAACATGGGCGCCGGCACCGAGGAGGTCGCGGAGGGCGCCGCCGAGGCCGCCGAGGAGACCGCGGGCTGGATTCGCGGGGCGCTGGCCAGCGCGTTTGACAGTTAGGCCCTTCTCGCGGCACCGCCCCTCCCAAACGAGTAACATGTCTTGGATACCTTGCGTCCCAGCCAGGCGCGAGGCCTGGCGGGCCGCGAAACACCCGCCGCGTCCCGTCATCTGAGTCAAGGAGGTCTCACTATGAGCTACATGGACGAGTTCAAGCAGTTCATCGCCAAGGGCAACGTCATGGACATGGCCGTCGGCGTGGTCGTGGGCGGCGCGTTCACCAACATCGTGAACTCGCTGGTCGACAACATCATCAACCCGCTGATCACCCTCATCACCGGCGGCAACGGCACCGAGGTGGGCGGCCTCAACTTCAACGGCATCGACCTGGGCGCCTTCATCTCGGCCATCATCAACTTCCTGATCATCGCCTTCATCGTCTTCAACGTCGTCAAGGCCGTGAACAAGATGCAGGCCATGGCCCAGAAGGACGAGCCCGCCGAGGAGCCCGCGCCCGCGCCGGTGTGCCCGCACTGCCTCGAGGAAGTCAAGGAGGGCGCCACGCGCTGCCCGCACTGCGGCGGCGAGATCGCGTAGCGGCGACCCACACCCAAGCGCACAAGGCGCCCCTCCACGGAGGGGCGCCTTTCTGTTGGCACGCGTTCCAAGAGCTGCTGGGGGCATACCCCCGAGTGGCTAGGCCCAGGGGTCGCGCTCGAAGAGCGGCTCGCGCTCGGGCCGACGGTCGGACCACGGGTCGTAGCCGTCGTCGTCCTCGTTCTCGGCTCGTGCGAACTCGCGGTCGACCGCAGGCGCCTCGGGTTTGGGCGTGGGCTCCGGCGCGGGCGCGGGCTTGGGCTTGTCGTCCATGGCTACTCCCAGCTGTCGGGCTCGATGCCGTCGTCGCTCGGCGGGAAGTCGGGCACCACGAAGTCGCCCGGGCCCTCCCCCACCTTGCGCGGGCCGCTGGCCTCGTCGTCGCGCTCGGCGAAGAGGCGGCCCTGCGGGTTGACGTCCACGCGGACGGTGTCGCCCTCGCCCAGCTCGCCGGCGATGATGAGGTTGGCGACGTTGTCGACCACCTGGCGCTGGATGAGGCGCTTGAGCGGGCGCGCGCCGTACACCGGGTCGAGGCCGTCGAGGGCCAAAAGCTGGATGGCGCCGGGCGTGAGGGTGAGCTCGATGCGCTCTCGGGCGAGGCGGGCGCGGACGTCGGCCAGCTGGATGTCGACGATCTTCTCGATGTCGTCGAGGCCCAGCGACGTGAACACGACCACGTCGTCGATGCGGTTGAGGAACTCGGGCTTGAAGGTCTCGCGCAGGGCGTCGTTGACCTGGCGCTGGACCTCGTCGGGGTCGGTCGAGGCGTTGGCGGCGGCAATGAACTGGCTGCCGACGTTGGACGTCATGATGATGATCGTGTTCTTGAAGCTCACCACGCGGCCCTGGCCGTCGGTGAGGCGCCCGTCGTCGAGCACCTGCAGCAGGACGTTGAAGACGTCGGGGTGGGCCTTCTCCATCTCGTCGAGCAGGATGACGCTGTACGGCTTGCGGCGCACGGCCTCGGTGAGCTGGCCGCCCTCGTCATAGCCCACGTATCCGGGAGGGGCGCCGATGAGGCGCTGGACCGAGAACTTCTCCATGTACTCGGACATGTCGATGCGCACGAGGGCGCGCTCGTCGTCGAACAGGCACTCGGCGAGCGCCTTGGCGAGCTCGGTCTTGCCCACGCCGGTGGGGCCCAGGAAGAAGAAGCTGCCGATGGGGCGGTCGGGGTCCGAGAGGCCCGCCCTGCTGCGGCGCACGGCGGCGGCCACGGCGGAGACGGCCTCGTTCTGGCCGATGACGCGCTTGTGCAGCTCGTCCTCGAGGTTCTTGAGCTTCTCGATCTCACCCTGCATCATCTTGGAGACCGGCACGCCCGTCCAGGCTGAGACGACCTCGGCGATCTCGTTCGAGGTGACCTCCTCGTTGAGGACCCCGCCCTCGTCCTGCTTGGCCTTGAGCGTGGCCTCGGCCTCGGCGTACTGGGCCTCGAGCGAGGGGATGGTCGAGTAGCGCAGCTCGGAGGCGCGGGCCAGGTCGCCGTCACGCGTGACGCGCTCCATCTCGCCGCGCGCGTCCTCGAGGGCGCCCTTGAGCTCCTGGACGCGGTCGATGGCGTGCTTCTCGTTCTGCCAGTTGGCCTTCATGCCGTCGAGCTTCTCGCGGGTGACGGCGATCTCGCCGCGCAGCGTCTCGAGGCGCGAGCGGGAGAGCTCGTCCTCCTCCTTCATGAGGGCCTGCTCCTCGATCTGCATCTGGGTGAGCTGGCGCTCGACGGCGTCGATCTCGGCCGGCATGGAGTCGAGCTCCATGCGCAGGCGGCTGGCCGCCTCGTCGACCAGGTCGATGGCCTTGTCGGGCAGGAAGCGGTCGGAGATGTAGCGGTTGGAGAGGTCGGCGGCCGAGACGAGCGCGGCGTCGGTGATGCGCACGCCGTGGTGGATCTCGTACTTCTCCTTGAGGCCGCGCAGGATGGAGATGGTGTCCTCGACGGAGGGCTCGCTCACCAGCACCGTCTGGAAGCGGCGGGCCAGCGCGGCGTCCTTCTCGACGTACTTGCGGTACTCGTCGAGCGTGGTGGCGCCAATGGCGTGCAGCTCGCCGCGGGCCAGGGCCGGCTTGAGGATGTTGCCGGCGTCCATGGAGCCCTCGGTGGCGCCCGCGCCCACGATGGTGTGGAGCTCGTCGATGAACAGGATCACGCGGCCGTCGGACTTCTGGACCTCCTTGAGCACGCTCTTGAGGCGGTCCTCGAACTCGCCGCGGTACTTGGCGCCGGCGACCA
>SUUD01000098.1 GCA_015062715.1 Olsenella sp.
GTGTTGAGCTCGACGTCACGCAGGCCCGGGATCATGTCGATGATCTTGT
This sequence comes from Olsenella sp., assembly GCA_015062715.1. GTDB lineage: Bacteria > Actinomycetota > Coriobacteriia > Coriobacteriales > Atopobiaceae > SIG37. The sequence continues at coordinate 50 of SUUD01000098.1, forward strand.
TGAAGAGCATCGCGATGGGGGCGTAGGCGGTCGAGAAGCCGTGAGGCAGGGAGATGCCGGGCATGCCCAGGGACTCCTCGATGAGGGGAGCGGTGTAGTCGCCGAGCACCATGATGATCATCATGTTGAAGATCGCGGCCAGGAAGCCGAAGAAGATGTTGTTGGTGACGGCGGCGACGAGGGCGCCGGTGAACGCGAAGTGCCAGTAGTCCCAAATGTCGACATCGACGGTCTGGGTGGTCTGCGTGACGATCATGACGATGTTCACGATGAGGCCCAGCGGGATGATGAAGGTGCCGACGTTGGAAGCGAAGGCGATAGCGGCGGCCGCGGGCCAGCCCACGTCGACGACGTCGAGGGAGAGGCCGTAGCGGGTGCACATCTCGGAGACAGCCGGGACGAGGTTGCCACCGAAGACCTGGCCGATGACCAGGTTCAGGCCGATGAAGCCGACGCCGACGGTGAGGCCGGCGCGCAGGCTCTTGCCAAAGCCAGCTCCAAGGATGCAGCCGAAGATCGTCAGGATGATGGGCATCATGACGGTCGCGCCTGCGTCATTCAGGAACTGGAAAGGAGCAAGCAGAATATCCATCCTTATTTCCTTTCAACTAGCCTACAGGACATAGAACCAATACGCACTTGCGGTTGCGCTTACCCGGAGACTCCGCGGCGAGCTTCCGGGACAGGTGCCAAAGGAGTGGGTTACTCGGCTTCCATGAGCTCGAGGATCTGGGCGTTGGGCACGTCGGTGCCAATGCCCATGAGGTAGGGCATGCCGTTGACGTAGGGGCAGTGGAGCTCCGTCGGGGCGAGGGAGGTCGCGACGATGAAGTCGAAGTCGCGCGACTTCTCGGGAGCGGAGGCCAGCGGCACCTGGACGATCTCGTACTTGCCGGCATAGCCGTTCGAGTCGAGGAGCTCCTCGACCTTCTTGCGGGCCAGCGTCGAGGTGACGATGCCGGAGCCGCAGGAGAGCAGGATGCGCTTCTTGCCGTTTGCTGCCATGTTCTTTCCTACCTTTCTGTCGCACGGGAACGCCGTCGTACCTCGTGCTGCCAAACGCCTAGTGCATAATACTACACAATTTCTTCAAACCGTGGAACGTGGCTATTCTCCCATGACGACGACCTGCGCCGTGCGGGTGCGCTCGCGGGTGCGGTCGTAGTCGACGAGGAAGATGTAGCCGGTGACGCCCATCACGAGCTTGCCCTCGGCGACCTCGAAGACGCAGTTGGAGCCGATGAGGGTGGAGCGCAGGTGGGCGTCGCAGTTCCAGAGGAGCGTGCGGTCGCCGCCGGGGAGGTAGGCCTCGACGTCGGGCCAGGTCTCGACCTCCTCGAAGTGCTTGAGGCCGGGATAGCGGTAGTAACGCCAGTCCCTCTGCTCGGGGAAGATCTTCTCGAGACCGTCATCGAGGTCCATCTGGAGGAACGACTCGCCGTTGGGGGCCACGTCGTGGTCCCACTCCTCGAAGAAGACCGAGCAGGTGGAGTGCTTGGAGATGACGGTGACCGTGCCCTCCTTGATGCCCGACTCCTCCACGATCTGGCGGATCTGCGGGGTGATGTCGACGTAGTCGGGACGGCCGGCGCAGGTGTCGACGGTGACCTTGCCCTTGTAGACTGCCATGGCCATTACGCCTCCTTCGCGAGGTCGGTGCGGACGCGGTCGAGGGCCTCGAACATCTCGTCGAGGGTCGCGAACGGGTCGGCGGCGGCGACGATGCCCGAGGTGCCGCCGGTGGCGTCGCCGCCGAACCAGATGGCGTTGTAGACGTCCTGGCCGGTGGAGATGCCCGCGGCCTGCAGGACCATGGTCTCGGGCGAGACGTCCTTGACGGCGGCGGTGGACTGGCGGATGTAGTTCTCGTCACCCATCTGGCCGGTGCCGATGAGGGAGTTGAGCTCGCAGGTCATGATGTCGGGGTGCAGCTCGGCGATGGCGCGGGCCTCCTCGACGGAGTCGGCGCAGACGCAGGTGAGGATGCCCACCTCACGGGCGCGGACGATGGTCTTGGCAAGCTCGCCGATGGTGAGGGGGTTCTCGGCATGGTTGAGGAACGTGGCCTTGACGCCGGCGGCGGCGAGCGCCTCGGGCAGGATGTGGCCCATGCCACGGCCCGGCTTGAGGCTCTCCATGTTCTGGGCGCAGGGAATGAGGTGCGGGCAGTTCTCGGCGACCCAGGCGAGGTCGATCAGCTGGGCGGTGAACAGACACTGGAAGTCGTACTTCTCGGCCAGCTCGTCCGTCTTCTTGGCCAGGGCGCGCAGCTCCTCGCCATAGAGATAGGACTTGGGGTTCACTACGAAGAACGGGCGCTTGAGGACAATCTTCTCCACGCTTTGCCTCCCACATCGAGGGCCATGACACAGACGAGCCATAACCGTACCCAATATATGTGGGGATTATGATACTTGTTCATTCTCAAGTGAACAAGTTGTATTCCATCTTTTTTCTCGATGCCGCGAGCGGTCGACTAGTGGGGCTGAATGGCATCGCCCACGACCGACTGGCCCGCCTTGAGCCACGTGTGGTTCCACTCTATGACGCGCTCGTCTTCGAGACGGATGGTCTGCTCGAGCATGAGGACGGGCGAGGCCTCGTCGACGCCGAGGTAGTCGCCGTGCTCCTTGCCCGCGACGCGCGCCGTGTAGCGAATGCGGGAGTACGCGATGCGGCATCCCGAGGTGGCCTGGACCGCGTCGAACGCCGACTCGCGCGTGAAGTCGACCTTGTCGAGCCCCGGGCAGGCCGGGAGGCTGAACCAACCCTCCTGGCACATGACCGGCTCCTCCCCCACCGTCCTGACGCGGCGCATGAACAGGACGTCGGTGCCCGACTCGAGCTCGAGCTCGCGCGCGACGTCGGGCGAGGCGGGCACCACGAACTTGTCGATGACGTGCGTCACGAAGTCCTTGCCCTGCGCGTGCAGCGACTCCGCGAACGACAGGGGCCTGACGCCGGCGGGATGCGAGATGCCCGGCTCCGCCACAAAGGTCCCGCGACCGTGCTCCTGTATGAGGAGGCCCTCGCTCACCAGCGACTTGATGGCCCGGCGCACGGTTCCGCGGCTGATCGAGAACCGCGCCATGAGCTCGTGCTCGGAGGGGATCTGCTTGCGCGTGCCCCACTCGCGGGAATAGATCTTCTCGCGCATGTGGTCAGAAAGCTGCGCGTGCAAAGGGGCGGACGAGGACTTGTCCAGGCTGGCGCCAGGCGCCTCGTCGGGAGAAACCTCGAGGTCACGGGAAGAGGGGAAGGCCGAGATGCTGTCAAACATGGTCACGTCCTTGTGACGATGTGTCTATCGGATATAAACAAGCAGTATACAAGTTGACAAGTTATATACAAGTTAGGTTGGGCGGGTGGCAGGCTGTCTGCGCCAGCCGGGGCTGTCCCCGAACCGGCCGGGGAGCTCCTGAACTGACCTAGGCACCCCCCACCCGCCCGGGATTATTGACAAAGTTTGTCTCCAGGGACGCAAAGCCGGCCAGACTGGCACCCCGAGCGTCCCCTTGGGCAAAGTTTGTCAAAAGGGACGATGCAGAGGCTTGCGTGGTGGGGGCGGCGGGACTCCCGCGCTCGCCCTGCGGGCGTCGCGCTCGTCGGCCTCGGGCTGAGCCCTCGGCCCGCGAGGCGCCACCGGCGCCTCGCGACCTTGCGGTTCTCGTCCCGCCGGACGGGTCATCTGGAATGAGTGGTAGGGGCGGCGGGACTCGAACCCGCAAGCCTTTCGGCGAAGAATTTTAAGTTCCCTGCGTCTGCCAATTCCGCCACGCCCCCATGTGCCATGCGACACCGCACGGCATCAGCGCCCCTCAAGGGTAGCGCATTCAGTGGCGGAAGGAGCCCTGCGCACAGGCAATCGACAACCCGTAGAGCAGGTCGGACTCGCTCACCACCAGCCCGTCGAAGCCCGTGGCGTCCATGAGCTCGCCAATGGCGATGGCGCCGCCCAGGATGATGCGGGCGCGCTTGGGCTGCAGGCCGGGGATCTGCTCTATCTGGTCGAGCCGAAGGCCCGCGATGCGCCGCTCGATCGCGCGCACGTCATCTCGCGAGAGCCGTGCGAGGTGGACGCGCGAGGAGTCGTACGGGACCAGCCCGAGCTTGATGGCGACCATTGAGGTGACCGTTCCGCCGCAGGTCACGAGCTTGTCTGGAAGTGGCGTGTCGCCCAGCTTCTCCCGCCTCTGCGCAAGCGCCGCCTCAAAGCGCTCCCGGCACAGCGCATGCGCGGCCTCGAGCCCCTCGGGCGTGGGCGGGTACCGGTTGTCGAGACAGCGGTCGGTCACGCGCCGGCACCCCACGTCGACGGACCTCACCCAGGCGACCCTCGCGTCGTTGGTCGACACATCACACGTCCCGTCGACGAGCTCGGTCGATCCCCCGCCGTTGTCGGCGACGAGCACGTGCCCTCCCCCAGCAGCGTGCGCGGCCCCCAGGAAGGTGAGCCTGCCCTCCATGTCGCCCGGAATGACCCGCGCCTCAACGCCCAGCTCGGAGAGCTGGTCAACGAGGTCGGCCGCATTGCCCGCATCGCGCGCGGCACTCGTCATGGTGCAGCACAGCTCATCGACGTGGGTGTCCCGCGCGCGGGCAACATAGCCTCGCACGCAATCGACCACGCGACCTATGGCCGCCTGGTCCAGCAGGCCAGTCTGGTCGACGCCCACGCCAAGCTCGCAGATGGTCGAGGTCTTCTCCATCGAGACGACCCTGCCATCCACGACCTCTGCCAGGGCAAGCCGGCAGGTCACGGTTCCGATGTCTATGCAGGCAACGCGCGTCATGACGCTACTTGGCGACGAGATCGGGCGCCTCGTAGCCAAAGATGACGTCGAGGACGTCCACGTACCAGGGGTTGTCGTCGTCGAGCGTGAGGTCGGCCGAGGCCGAGGCGTCTGCCGTGCCACGGTCGTCGACCTCGAGTCCCTCGACCATGACGGGGGTCTCGCCCTTGATGACGTAGCCGCGCTTGCGGGCCTCGTCCTCGATGCCCTCGCGCGACTGGAGGCGGTCGACCTCGGCGCGGAGCGACTCGTTGCTGGCGTCGAGCTCGGCCAGCTGGGCCGTGTAGACCTGCTCGTCGCGCGTCGCCGCGTAGAGGGAGCGGGTCGGTCCGTACAGGAAGCCCACGACGAGCACGAGGAGGGCCATGACCGCGAGCCCGCGGCGCGCGAGGGGCGACTCGGGAAGGCTGATCTCGGGGAGCGTGGGGATGGGCAGCGACTTGAGCGGGCTCTTGGGCGTGTGCTCCATCACCGCGGGGCGGACGCCATACGCACGGCGCTGCTCGGAAGCGGACGCGGCAGATGCCTTCCGCCCACGGGCAGCATGGTCCTGCGCCTGGGTGGCGCGAGGCCTGAACTGGATTGTCTCGTGCTGGGCGGCCATGTGGTTCTTCGTTTCTGGTGCGGCTGCATGTGCGTTTCAGGTGCTGCCAAACAGTATATAGCAGAGCCGTCTGCCCACCGACCACGATTGCCCCAATTCACGAGATGAGGCCAGGCCTCGTCACGCCTCGTGCTTTACCTCGTCCCAGATGCGGTTGAGCTCGGCGGTCGAGAGGCCCTCGAGGTCGACTCCCTCCCGCGCGGCATGGGCCTCCATGGCGCCCCAGCGGCGGCGGAACTTGTCGTTCGAGGCGCGCAGGGCCGCCTCGGCGTCGATGCCCTCGTGGCGCGCGACGTTGACGAGCGCGAAGAGCAGGTCGCCAAACTCCATCTCGGCGGCCTCGGAGCCCCGGGGCTCCGCGAGGAACTCGGCCCTCTCCTCGGCCACCTTGTCCCAGACGTCCTCGACCGTGTCCCACTCGAAGCCCGCTCGCGCCGCGCGCTTCGATATCTTCTGGCACTGCATGAGGGCGGGAAGCGACCGCGGCACCGAGTCGAGCAGGCCCGGCCTCTCGTGGTCGCGCTCGCCGGCCGCCTGGCGCTCCCCCGCCTTGACGCTCTCCCAGATGTCGAGCACCTGGTCGGGATCTTCGGCGCCCAGCTCGCCAAAGACGTGCGGGTGGCGCCTGACGAGCTTCTCGTTGAGGGTCCGGCAGACGTCGTCGATGCCAAACGAGCCCTCGTCCGCGCCAATCTGCGCGTGGAGCAGCACCTGCATCATGACGTCCCCCAGCTCCTCGAGCAGGTGCGCGTCTGAGCCCTGCTCTATGGCGTCGAGGGTCTCGTAGGCCTCCTCGATCATGTTGCGGGCGATCGAGTCGTGGGTCTGGACCTTGTCCCAGGGACAGCCGTCGGCCTGGCGGAGGCGCCAGATGGTCCGCACCAGCCGGTCGAACTCGGGATGGGTCCCCGGCGCGCCGTCGCGCGCGAGGGTCTGGTCGTCTGCCTGCTCGATGGGGTTTGCCATGGCCTCTCCTCTCGGGTGTGCCGCGGGCGTGTCGGGGGCCGGAGGACCGACGCGCCCGCGGCACGTTTCACGCTACTCGTCGTCCCCGCCCAGCTCCTCGAGGACGCCCAACGCCGCCACGAGCACGTCGTCGGACCCCTTGTGGAAGGGATAGGTGAGCTTCTTGGACTTGACGTACACGATGCCGCCGCGCTCCCGCAGGCGCATCGTCTTGTTCTTGGGCACCTCGATGCCCAGGAACACCAGCTTGCCCATCGTGAGCGAGACGGACGTGACGCCCAGGCGCTGCGCGCGGATGCGGATGCGGGCCCGGTCGAGCAGGTTGCGCCCCGCGAGCGGTAGCGCACCGTGGCGCCCCTCGAGGTCGCGCTCGAGCTCGTCGATGTCGGCGAGCTCGCTCGCCGCGGCGATGCGGCGGTAGGCGACGACGCGCTTGTCGACGTCGGGCAGATACTCCTCGGCCAGGAAGAAGTCGGCCGGCAGGTTGATGGTGACCTCTGCGGGCTCGACGTCGGGCGTCTCGCCGCGCGCCTCGGCAACGGCCTGCCCCAGCATGCTCGTGAACAGGTCGAAGCCCACGCTCGAGAGGTTGCCGTGCTGCTCGGCGCCCATCAGCGAGCCCGCGCCGCGGATCTCGAGGTCGCGCATCGCAATCTTCATGCCGCTGCCCAGGTCCTGGTACTCGTTGATCGCCGTGAGGCGGTCGGTCGCCTCGGGCGTGAGCGGGAACTCGCCCGGGAACAGGAAGTACGCGTACGCCTTCACATGCGAGCGGCCCACGCGCCCCTTGAGCTGGTAGAGCTGCGAGAGC
>SUUD01000099.1 GCA_015062715.1 Olsenella sp.
CTCATCCAGTGTGTACGGGGAGAGCGAGTAGATGCCGGGAAGGTCGGCGATGGTCACGTCCGCGTGGCCCTTGAGCTTGCCGTGCTTCTCCTCGACGGTGACGCCGGGCCAGTTGCCCACGTACTGGTTGGAGCCGGTAAGCGCGTTGAAGAGGGTGGTCTTGCCGCAGTTGGGGTTGCCGGCAAGCGCGATGGTGATGTCTGCCATGCCCTACGCCTCCTCAGCCGCGTCGAGGGGCTCGACCTCGACCATCTCGCAGTCCGCCTTGCGGACGGAGAGCTCGTAGTTGCGGATGGTGATCTCGACGGGGTCGCCGAGCGGGGCCACCTTCTGCACGTAGATGCTCTGCCCCTTGGTGATGCCCATGTCCATGATGCGGCGGCGGACCGGGCCCTCACCGTGGACCTTGACGACCTTGACGGTCTGGCCCACCCTGGCCTCTCTGAGGTTCATTCCTTGCTTCTCCCTTCGGGAACACGTGCCTTGCACTGTGTGTAAAACCTTGTTTGCGCCAGGTTCCTAGACCTGGATCTTCTGGGCCATCTCCTTGCTGATGGCGATGCGGGTGTCCTTGATGGAGCAGATGACGTTGCCGTCGATCTCGCTCAGCACCGTGACGGGCGTGCCCACGACAAAGCCCAGTCCCTCGAGGAACTGTCTGACCTCGGGCTTCCCGCCGATGCGGGTGATGAGGCTGCTCTCCCCTGCCCTAAGAAGCGTGAGGGGCATGCTGGCCTCCTTTCGTTCACCTAAGCTAACTTTCCCAAGAGAATAAGTTAACTTAGGTTTACCGAAGAGTCAACCATTGTTTACTTTTTGAAACGTTGCATGGAGCGCGGGCCGGGGACCTGTCATTGGGGACGGTTCTTTTTGACAGGTTTTTCGTTTGACGCGAAAAACCTGTCAAAAAGAACCGTCCCCAATGACAGGTCCCCGCCTGGTCACAGCAGCTCGAACTCTGCGCCGTGGGTCATGACGGCCGAGCCGTCCTCGTGGACGAGCATGCCCTGGACCCCATGGCCCTCGAGAAACGCCAGCGCCTCGTCCTCCCCCATCATGAAGAGGGGCTTGGTGAGGCCGTCGCCGTCGATCGAGCGCTCCGAGAAGACCGTGGCCGACATCACGCGCGACTCCACGGGATAGCCGGTGCGCGGGTCGAGGATGTGCCAGTACCTGCGGCCGCCCGACTCGAACTGCCGCTCGTAGAGGCCGCTCGTGACGACCGAGCCGCCCGAGGCGTACACCACGGCGTAGTTGGCCTTGCCCGTCTCGTCAAAGGGGTCGCGCACGCCAATGCCCCAGGGGGATCCGTCGGGCTTACCGCCCAGCACGGCCACGTTGCCGCCCAGGTTGACGTAGGCGCTCTCCACCCCGGCAGACGCCAGGCGCGCGACCAGGTCGTCGGTGATATAGCCCTTGGCGATGCCGCCCAGGTCGATGCGGGCGTCGGGGTCGGCCAACGTGACCGTCGTCCCCTCGACCGAGACGCCCTCCCACCCCACGTGCGGCAGGGCGCGCTCGATGTCGGCGGGGTCGGGCACCACGCCCTCCGTGAAGTCCCAGAGCTCGGTCACGGCCCCGATCGTGATGTCGAAGAGCCCGCCCGAGTCACGCGCATAGTCCAAGGCAAGGCCTATGAGCTCGGCCGTCTCGGGCTCGACCTCCACCGGCGCCCCACCCGCGGCGTTGATGCGACCCACGTCGCTCGTGGCGATGGTGCGCGACAGGTGCCCCTCAAACCACTGGCAGCGCTCGACCAGGTCATCGAGGGCCTCTTGACCCATGAGGCCGCCCACGGTGCAGACCGTGTCAAAGCAGAAGAAGGTCTGGCTCAGCTCCTGCGGCGATGCCGGGGCATCCGAGCAGCCAGCGAGCCCGGCACCCAGCAGCGCACCTGCGGACAGCGCCCGCGCTATGAAGTCACGTCGCCCCAGCAACCTGCCTCGCCCCTCTCTCGACCTTCGGAACTGTTATAGACCAGCCGGGCCGCCCCTCTCCCCGGGGTTTTCGGACATTTCAAATACGAGATATTTCTGACCAGCGGAAATAAAATAGATTATGTAAAGCTGCTCCCAAAATGTCCGATAACCGCCTCGCCTGGCGCCCGTTTCCGGCCCGCCGCACACAGCCTGCAACAAATACATGCTAGGCTAGGTCGAGCATTCCGGTGGGAGGGGGCGAGACAATCGTGGGAGAGGCGCTGCGACGCAACCGCGCGACCATAGTGGTCGGCCTGGTCATCGTTGCCATCCTCGCCACCCTCATGGCCCTTGTCGGCCGGCCGCAGGAACCCCAGGGCACCGCCCTCGTGGCGCTCGTGCATGACGGCGACGGAACCACGCACGAGCTGCCCCTTGACCAGGACGCCACGCTCGAGGTCGTCACCTCGTTCGGCCGCAACGTCATCGTCGTCGAGGACGGCGCGGTCCGTATGGCCGAGGCCGACTGCGCCAACGGCTACTGCCTCACCCAGCACGCCATATCCTCACCCGGCGAGCAGATCATCTGCCTGCCCCACGAGCTCTGGGTCGAGGTCGTGGGAAGCACCTCCGATGGCGGTCAGATGGACGAGTCCGCCATCAGCTACGATGCCCCCGACGGCGACGTCGACCTTCAGGCTGGCTGACGATGGCGACCCCGCAGACACCCTCGCCCGAGGAATCGGCCCAGTGGGCCCACGCCGGGATGCTCTCGGCCCTGGCGATCGTCCTGGGCTACCTCGAGACCTTCGTTCCCATCCCCATACCCGGCGTCAAGCTGGGACTGGCCAACGTCGCCATACTCATCGCCCTGGCCCGGGGCGAGCACCGCGAGGCGGTCACGGTCGCCCTCATCAAGGTACTGGCCGCGGGCCTGCTCTTTGGCAACCCGCTCACCATGGCCTACTCGGCAGCCGGCACCGCGCTCTCGCTGCTGGTGATGCTGCCGCTCTCGCACCTGGAGACCCTGCACCTCACCATGCTCTCGGTCGCAGGCGCCCTGGCCCACGAGGCGGGCCAGCTGCTGGTGGCGCAGGCGCTGCTCGGCACGTCGCTCGTGTGGTACAGCGCCCCGCCCCTCATGGTGGCAGGCCTTGTCACGGGCGCGCTCTGCGGCGCGGTCGCCACCCGGACCGTCTCGCTCATGGGAGACGGGCCCGGACCTGCCCCCGCCGCCACGACCGGCCCCGCCGAGGCGTCCCCGACAACGGCCGACAAGCTCGCCCTGGTCGCCTATGTCGCCTTCGTCGTCATCGCGCTCAGGGCGACGTCCGCGCCCCTGCTCGCGACCCTGCTGGCACTCGCGGCCCTGTCATGCCTCGCCCTGCGCATGCCCGTGGGCTCCGTCGCCCGGAGCCTGCGACCCATCCTGCCCATCGTGCTCGTGACGCTCGTCGCACAGGTGGCCAGCAACCAGGCAGGCACGATGCTCGCACAGGTCGGCCCCATCGCCCTGACGCGCGAGGCGCTCGTGCGCTCCGCCGTCATGGTCGCCCGGCTCCTTGCCATCGGCTGCGCGAGCATCGCCGTGAGCTCCACCATTCCCCGCGAGCGCGGCCTAGGCCTCGCCCGCTGGCTGCTCTCCCCCCTCGAGGCGCTCGGCCTGCGCTCGGAGGGGCCGGTGCTTGCCCTCGACGTCGCCATGTCGCTCGTCCCCACCCTGGCGGGAGACATCGAGCGGCAGATGTCCGCGGGGGGCCTGCGCCTTTTCAGCCCAGCGCTCTGGCGCGACGTCATCCCGGAGGTCGTGGCCAGGCTCTATGCGGGTGTGGGCACGGAGGCCCCCAGCCCGTGACGTGCGGCAGGCGACCAGCGCACGGCTAACGGCAGCCTCCCTCGCCCAAACAGGACGGACCCCGGGCGACGTTCTACCTGCTCGTCAACAAGCGGGGCAGCGAGATCGCACGCAACGTGTTCGAGCGCGTGAGAAGCTAGGCCGTTCGCCGACGCCATTGTGTCGGGTCGTTTAACGGCTCTGGCTCCATTCGGTCAGTTGGCATAGACTATCCGGCAACCGAATAGCACCACCAAACCAGTGAGGCGGAAGGTAGGCGTCACACGCGCGAAGAGCGAGCCCGGGACGGTGAGAGCCGGGACGAGATGCGGGATGCTGATTGGGCCGCCGAGGGCGCACCGAACGGGCTTCCCAGTAGGCTGCGACGTAGGGCACACGTCACGTGCCAGGATGTGTTGGCATCCGACAAGCGCGGGGATACTCCCCGAACCAAGGTGGCACCGCGAGCTCACACGAGCCCGTCCTTGGACGTAACCATACGTCGGGGGCGGGTTTTCTCTTGCCCCCAGAAGGGAGCGAGCATCATGATCAAGGAAGCCATCGAGAAGATCGTCATGAAGGAGGACCTCACCTTTGACGAGGCCCACACCGTCATGCACGAGATCATGGGCGGGCACACCACGGCCACCCAGAACGCCGCGTTCCTCGCGGCCCTCTCCACCAAGAGCACCAAGGCCGAGACCATCGACGAGATAAGCGGTTGCGCGGCCGCCATGCGCGAGCTGGCCACGCCCGTCGAGCACCCCGGCATGGACGTCCTCGAGATCGTGGGCACGGGCGGCGACCGCGCGAACACCTTCAACATCTCCACCACCTCCGCCCTCATCTGCGCCGCCGCCGGGGCCAAGGTCGCCAAGCACGGCAACCGCGCCGCGAGCTCGCAGTGTGGCACGGCCGACTGCCTCGAGGCACTGGGCGTCAGCCTCGACCAGGACCCCGAGAGGTGCCGCGAGCTGCTTGACGAGGTGGGCATGTGCTTCCTCTTTGCCCAGAAGTACCATCCCGCCATGCGCTACGTGGGCCCCATCCGCCGCGAGCTGGGCTTCCGCACGGTCTTCAACATCCTGGGGCCGCTCACCAACCCCGCACGGCCAAGCTACTTCTTGTTGGGCGTCTACGACGAGTACCTGGTCGAGCCCATCGCCAAGGTCCTCGCCTCGCTCGGCGTGAGGCGCGCCTTCGTGGTGTATGGGCAGGACAAGATGGACGAGGTCTCGCTCTCTGCCCCCACCACGGTGTGCGAGCTGCGCGACGGGTTCTATCGCACCTCGACCATCTGCCCGGAGGACTACGGCTTCGCGCGCTGCGAGAAGAGCGACCTCCTGGGTGGGACCCCGCAGGAGAACGCCGCCACCGTGCGCGCGATCCTGGCTGGCGAGGAGACCGGCCCCAAGCGCGATGCCGCCCTGCTCAACGCAGGTCACGCCCTGTATGTCGCGGGGATTGCGCAAGATGTTGCACAAGGTGTCGAACTAGCGTGCGAGCAGATCTCGAGCGGCGCAGCCACGCAGGTCCTCGGCGCCCTGATCGCCGGTTCCACCAAATGAGCCATGGGGACACATCTTTGAGAGGCAAGGAAGCGCATGAGTGACGACATTCTCCATACGATAGCCGCGAACGCGCGGGCACGCGTGGCCGGCACCTATGCACGCGGCATCGCAGGCGACATCATCGGCCGAGCCGAGGCGATAGCCTCCGCAGAGGGGGCGCATGACTTCCCCTTCGAGGCCGCCCTGCGCCAGCCCGGCATGTCGTTCATCTGCGAGTGCAAGAAGGCCTCGCCCTCCAAGGGCCTCATCGCGCCGGGCTTTGACCCCGTCGCTATAGCGCGCGACTACGAGGCGGCCGGCGCGGCCGCCATCAGCTGCCTCACCGAGCCGCGCTGGTTCCAGGGCACCGACGCCTACCTCTCGGCCATCGCCTGCAGCGTGGGCCTCCCCGTGCTGCGTAAGGACTTTGTCGTCGACGAGCTCATGGTCTACCAGGCAAAGTGCATCGGTGCCTCGGCAGTGCTGCTCATCTGCTCCATTCTCAATGATAGGCAACTTACTTCCTATATTGCGCTCTGCCACGACCTGGGCATGTCGGCCCTCGTCGAGGCCTACGAGCCTGACGAGGTGCCCCGCGCGCTGGCGGCGGGCGCCCGCGTGGTGGGCGTCAACAACCGCGACCTGCGCACCTTTGAGGTCGACTTCGGGCGCAGCATAGACCTGCGGCCGCTCGTAGGACCTGACCGGCTGTTCGTCTCGGAAAGCGGCGTACGCACGCGAGACGACGTCGCCTGCCTCGAGGAGGCAGGCGTCGATGCCGTCCTCATTGGCGAGGCGCTCATGCGCGCCGCGGACAGGCGTGCCATGCTCGACGAGCTGAGGGGGTGCACGCGATGAGCGAAGTCGAACGCGAGGCACGCAGCGTCCTTGCCAGGGAGTTCCTGCTCCACGAGGGCGGCCCCTGCCGCATCAAGCTCTGCGGCATGTCTCGCGAGCGGGACATCGCCGCCGTCAATGCCTGCCTCCCCGACATGGTGGGATTTGTCTGCGACTTCCCCACCAGCCGCCGCAGCGTGCCCTCGGGCGAGATGGGCAGGCTCGCGGGGCAGGTCAGCGAGCGGGTGTACACCGTGGGCGTCTCGGTGGACCTCCCCTTTGGCCGCGTCGCCTACAACGCCAACCGCCACGCCGACATCGTGCAGCTCCATGGCCACGAGGACGCGACCTATATCTCTGGCCTGCGCACCCGCATGGCGGGCGGCATCATCCAGGCCTTCCGCATCCGCTCGCGCACGGACGTCGAGCGCGCCCTCGCCAGTCCCGCCGACATGGTTCTGCTCGATGCGGGCCAGGGGTCTGGCACCACCTTCGACTGGTCACTGGTCGAGGGCTTTGGAGACCGCCGACCCTTCATCCTGGCAGGAGGGCTCACACCCAGCAACGTGGCCGAGGCCATCGCCGCGCTTCACCCCTGGGGCGTCGACATGAGCAGCGGCGTCGAGACGGATGGATCGAAGGACCCCAACAAGATGGCGGCCGCCGTGGCCGCAGTGAGGAGGACCCATGGCTAACTCGCCGGGCTCGCGCGGACGCTTTGGCATCCATGGCGGGCAGTACATCCCCGAGACGCTCATGAACGCAGTCATAGAGCTCGAGGAGGCATACGAGCACCACAAGGACGACCCAGCGTTCCGCTCAGAGCTCGCCGACCTGCTCAACAACTATGCAAACCGCCCCAGCCTGCTCTACTACGCCGCCAACATGACGGCAGACCTGGGCGGCGCCAAGGTCTACCTCAAGCGCGAGGACCTCAACCACACGGGCGCCCACAAGATCAACAACGTGCTGGGACAGACCCTGCTCGCCAAGAAGATGGGAAAGACCCGCCTCATCGCCGAGACGGGCGCCGGACAG
>SUUD01000100.1 GCA_015062715.1 Olsenella sp.
AACGCGCCCTCCCTGCTCTCGCTCTTCCTCGGCTCGGCCAAAACGTACATGCTCCTCTCGACCCCATTCGTCGTCCTGTTCTCTGGCGCGCTGTGCGTCTCGAACGTGGCGCTCATCCGCCACGAGGGGCTCCGCCCGGTCAACCTCCTGGGAATCCTCCTCTCGTTTTGCCTGGTGGGCGGCATAGTCTTCCTGTGGGTTGGCGACTACTACACGATGGGCAGCCAATTCGAGGTCATGCTCCACGACCTTGCCGTCAACCTCTTCGCCGCGGTCTACCTCTACGTGGAGTGCATGGTGATCGGCTCCATGGTGGCCAACGCCCTGGTGGCCCGCCACGACCCGCCCAAGGACCGCGACTACGTCATCGTCCTGGGCTGCGGCATTCGCGCCGACGGCACGCCCACGCCGCTTCTGGCCGGTCGCTGCGACCGCGCGCTCGAGTTCGACCGCGCCCAGCGCGCCGCGGGAGGCCCCGCGCTCACCTTCGTGACCTCGGGCGGCAAGGGCTCCGACGAGGTGGTGAGCGAGAGCGAGTCCATGAGGCGCTACCTCGTCGAGCACGGCGTCGAGCCGGGGCGGATCGTCATGGAGGACCAGTCCACCAACACGCGCGAGAACATGCGCTTCTCGAAGGAGAAGATCATGGAGCACGCCGCGCCCGACACGACCCCCAAGGTGGCCTTCTCCACCACCAACTACCACGTGTTCCGCAGCGGCCTCTTTGCCCGGCGCGTCAAGATGCGCGCGCAGGGCATGGGCGCGCGCACCAAGTGGTGGTTCTGGCCCAACGCGGCCGTCCGCGAGTTCGTGGGCATCCTCACCGAGCACCGCGGCAAGCAGGCCGCGATCCTTGTCGCAATGGCGGCGGCGTACGCGGCCCTGACGGTCATGCTGTACCTGTAGGGCGGAACGGGGGCGGGGCCACGGCCGGCCCACCCACCTGGTCAGGACGGGAGGTTCTCGCATGGACGACAGGACGTTCCCAACGGGCAGCGGGACGGTGCGCTACTGGGTCGACGCCTCTGCAGGCCAATGCGCGCCATGGCTCGTCTTCCTCCCCGGCCTCACGGCCGACCACACGCTCTTCGACGCCCAGATGGACCACTTCGCCGGCCGGGCGAGCTGCCTTGTCTGGGACGCGCCCGCCCACGGCATGTCACGCCCCTACCCCCTCGACTTCACGATGGACGACTATGCCCGCATCCTGCACGGCATTCTGCAGGAGGAGGGCGCGGGGCGCCCGGTGCTGGTGGGCCAGTCGCTCGGCGGCTACGTCGCGCAGGCGTACCTCGACCTGTTCCCCGGGCAGGCGGCGGGCTTCGTCTCCATAGACTCGGCCCCGCTCAAGCGCCGGTACTACCCCACCTGGGAGGTCAAGGCGCTGCGCCACACCAAGGGCATGTACCAGGCCATCCCCTGGGCGCTGCTCAAGCCCTGGGGCGCCTGGGGAGCCGCCACCACCAAGCATGGCCGCGCCAACATGCGCTCGTTCATGGACGGCTACGGCAAGCGCGAGTACGTCGAGCTGGTCGCCCACGGCTACCGGATGCTCGCCGATGCCATCGAGGCGGAGCGGGCCTACGACATCGACTGCCCGGCCCTTCTGCTCTGCGGCGAGCACGACCACGCGGGTGACGTCAAGCCGTTCAACCGCAAGTGGGCCGCTGGCGAGGGGCTGCCACTCGTGTGGGTGCCCGGCGCTGGCCACAACTCAAACGTCGACAACCCTGCGTTCGTGAACGAGCAGATCGAGCGCTTCGTCGAAGGGCTGGGCCGTGACGCGCGGTCCGGGCGTATCATTTAGGAAAGGTTCAGCCTAGGAAAGGAGCACCATGAACAAGTCCCTCGTCGCCTGCGTCCTTGCCAGCACGCTCTGCGTCTTTGCGCTTGCCGGTTGCGGCGGTTCCGGCACAACCTTCTCGGACGTCTTTGGCAACACGACCGTCGAGCTCAACGGCCTCTCTGGGGAGGTCGAGGGCGACTTCGAGCTCACCTACACCGATGTCGCGATCGACGTGGAGCTCGAGCAGGGCACCGTCGACATCGAGATCGTCGACATCATCAGGACCTGGAACGACGAGGGCCCCGACGACATCACGCCGCTCGACGTCATCTACGAGGCGCAGGGCGTGAAGGACGGCGACCACCTGACCTTCTCGGACGACGACGGCAACATCATGGTGCGCCTCACGAGCAGCGACGGCGCCACCGGCGTGCTCACGTTCACCGAGAACGAGGGCTAGTACGTGATACGGGCGCTTAGGTAAGGCGAAAAGTCGGTCCCGCTGCGGCGATCGACCAAGGTCGCACGATCGAGAACCAGGTCTATGAGCTCGGGCTTGTCCGCACGTGGCACAAGCCCGGGTTCCTTTTCGCGGCGCATCGCAAGCGCCCCAGCAGGCACGTGCAGCACCATGAGCGCGCAGTCCTGGTTGTCATTAAGGACGATGTCCCAGTCGCCCGATAGCTTGGTCGTGCGCGGGTTGATCCAGAAATCGGTACCGTTGCCCTGCAGGACAGAGTAGCTGGCATTCTTTCCCACGGGGATGCCGCTGTCTCGCAGATACTGGATGGCCTCGCCCTTGACGCGCTTGCCCAGGGTAAGGCGCGTCCGCACGTCCATCACGTCGATGTTGGGGACCCCACGACCCCGCGTCCTCTCGTCGGAGAAGACCGTGATGCCGATGAGCTGCATGAGGAAGAGCGCCTCGTCAAGGTACTGGCTCAGGTACACCTCGCGGAACTTGCTGACCTTCTCGGGATTCCCCTTGTTCTTGTTGTCGCAGTCGAGACGCCCCTTCTCGACGGCCTTGGCAATGAGGCGGCTCTCGAGATAGTCGATGTCGGCATGGTTGAGGCTGTCGTCCTTCGTGGTGAGGATGACGGCACTCTCCCACCAGTCCTTGCCAATGATGTGCTGGTTGAGGCGACGCGCAAGGTCGGACGACTGGCCCACATACACCCTGTCCTGAGAAAGGAGCAGGTAGACACCGTACTTGTTGCAGGCATCGGTGTCCAGGAGCTCCTGAACGGAATCGCGCGGCGCCGAGAAGAGCTCCCCGGCATTCCAGCTGGTGTCCTCGATGCTGATGACGCCCTGCAGATTGCCGTCATACAGCAGGAGGTTGATCGTCTTTGCCTGCGGGTTCATGTGGTACGGCCCCATCTCTTCCCGGCCCCGCGCTCGCGGGCCGCCGATTTGACAGGGCTATGATCTCACTGAAGAAGCACTAGATCAAACAGGTGCAGGTCCCGTCTTGGTCGCGACCTGCGACAACGCGACCGCCAGAAGACGGACAGCATCACGTTCGCCAAGCTGTTCGACTTTCCTGCCTGTCTTGAGGACGCTGTCAAAGAACTCGCCCGACTCATGGTCGTAGACGATGACGGCCCGGTATCCGGGATCGTCACGGTCCACCAGCGTCAGGTTGAGCATTCCTCCCTCGCCGGTATCGGCCAGGCGCACCAACGCGAAGTTGTCCCAGTCCATGCGCTCCCCTCTCCACCACTCCAGTCTTGACCAGACGTTTGCCGTGCCAGCACCTGACGGTCCGATCCGATCAAAGAACATGAGCTCGATTCTGTCTGCCCGTTGGGCTAACCTGGTCCCAAGGAGGATCCATGGGCGAGGCACAACGGCTCACATACGAGAACACCGACGGGAGCGTCTGGTCTCTCGACTTCTCCGTCGAGGGTCCGGCCGACTACCGCGAGACGGGCCAGCTTGTCACGTCTATCTCGTCTGGTCTGGTCAGCCGTACCATCGACGCGCGCGAGGACCTCAAGCCCACGATCGTCTACAACGACCACACCACGGGCCAGTCGGTCCTCTCGCGCATCGAGGACGAGCTGCGCTCCCTCCAGACGGGCGACGAGTTTCGCTTCGCCGTCGCCTTCATCAACAAGAGCGGCCTCAACCTGTTGCTCATGCTCTTTGACGAGCTGCGCGAACGCGGAGTGAGGGGCAAGATCCTCACCGGCACCTACCTGGCCTTCAATGACCCTCAGGCCTTCCAGACGCTGCTCGACTACTCGGACATGATCGAGACGCGCGTCTTTGACGAGACCGAGCACAACGGCCTGCACACCAAGGGCTACTACTTCCGCCGCGGCAACTTCGTGAACATCCTGGTGGGTAGCTCAAACCTCACGGCCTCGGCCCTCAAGGGCAACCTCGAGTGGAACCTGGCGGTATCCTCCACCACAGAGGGGAGCCTGGTCGACCGCTTCGAGGAGGCCTTCGACCTCGCATGGAACAGCCCGACCTGCAAGCCGCTCACACCCGCCTTCTGCGAGAGCTACGCACGGTTCCGCAACGAGATTCGCGCCCAAGGGGTCGTCCCCCTCGCCGCGGTCAAGACCGGTCCCATCGAGCCCAACGCCATGCAGGCCGAGGCGCTCGGCAACCTGGCGCTGTGCCGTGAGGAAGGCAAGCCACGAGCACTCGTCATCTCCGCCACAGGCACGGGAAAGACCTACCTGGCGGCCCTTGACGTCAAGCAGGCCGCCCCTGAGCGCGTCTTGTTCGTCGTACACCGTGAGAGAATCGCCGTCGCCGCCCGCAACAGCTTCGAGCGCGTGCTTGGCGACCGCTACACCTACGGCCTCTACGGAGGCGGCCACCGAGACCGCGACGCCACCTGCCTCTTCTCGACCGTCCAGACGCTCTCCCGCCCCGAGAACCTCGCGCAGTTCGAGCCCGACGAGTTCGACTATGTCATCTTCGACGAGGTCCATCGCGCGGGCGCCCCAGGATACCAGCGTCTCTTCGCGCACTTCGAGCCTACGTTCCTCCTCGGCATGAGCGCCACCCCCGAGCGCAGCGACAGCTTCGACATCTTCGAGATGTTCGACCACGTCGTCGCCTACGAGATCCGCCTGCAGGGGGCGCTCGAGAACCACCTCATAACGCCTTTCCAGTACTTTGGCGTCTCAACCCTCGACGGGACCGACTCCGATGCCCGCACCAGCAAGGACTACCAGCTCGAGGCCGAGGAGATCGCACGCCAGTCGCGCAAGTACGGCTACTCCGGACCACGCCTCAAGGGCCTCATCTTCTGCTCGCGGCTCCAGGAGTGCGAGGAGGTGTCAGCCGCCCTCAATGAGCTTGGATACCGAACGGTCGCCCTCACGGGAGGAACGAGCGATGCGGACCGCGAGGAGGCGATGGCCAGGCTCGAGCAGAACGAGCCAGACGACGCCCTCGACTTCATCCTCACGGTCGACATCTTCAACGAGGGCATCGACATCCCCACCGTCAACCAGGTGATCATGGTCCGCCCCACCGAGTCGGCCATCGTCTTCGTGCAGCAGCTCGGCCGCGGCCTGCGCACCTGCGCGGAGAAGGAGTACGTGACGATCATCGACTTCGTCAGCAACTACTCCAAGAACTACAACATCCCCATCGCGCTCAATGGCAACCGCACCCTGCAAAAGGAGGAGCTCAGGCACCTCGTCGCCGCCGACGGCTCCCACATCCCCGGCAACACGACCATCCAATTCGACCGCATTGCCCGCCAGCGCGTGCTCAAGAGCATCAACGAGACCAACTTCAGCAAGGCGGCGTTCTTCAGGGGCGCCTACGTGCAGCTCAAGCGGCGCCTTGGCCGCATTCCCACCCTCGAGGAGTTTCGCGAGTGGGGCGAGGCGAGCCCCTATCTCATCCTCAACTCCAAGAGCAGCTTTGGTAGCTACCACGAGTTCCTCGCCAAGCACGAGGGCGAGTACCAGGTGGAGTTCTCCGACGCCCAGCGCACGATGCTCAAGTTCGTCTGCGGGGAGATCGCGGATGGCAAGCGGCCGAGCGACCTCATTGCCGTGCGTGCGCTCATGGAAGGCCCCACGAACGTCATCGCCATTGCCGAGCGCATTGCTACATGGGACAAGCTCGCGGGCATCGCGGACCATAACCTCGACCTATTCGACGAGGCATTCTCCGCCGTCAACCTGCTTTGCCTGGACTTCCTTGTCTCGACCGCCCGCAACAAGAACATCCCCCTCTGCACGGCGGCCGACAACAACGGCGACGTCACTCCCAGCGCCGCGTTTGCCGAAGCCTGCAAGGACGAGGAGTTCAGCCGGCAGCTGAACGAGGTCATCGACTACGGCCTTCGGACCTGCGAGCTCGAGTACGGGTCGCCCTTTGGCAAGAGCCGCCTCAACATCAACGCACGCTACTCCCGCAAGGACGCGAGCCGCCTCCTCAACTGGAAGAAGAACGAGGAGGGCACCATCAACGGATACATCTTCCGTGATAACGACTGGGTCATCTTCGTCACGCATGACAAGTCCGCCGACATTGCGGAGTCCACGAAATACGGCGACCACTTTGTCACGCGCGATCGCTTTGTCTGGTACTCGCAGAGCAACCGCAGCCTCAGGAGCAAGGACTACGAGAAGCTCTCGTCTTTTGACCCTGCCTCGCAGCTGATCCACCTCTTCGTCAAGAAGGGTGACTCCGAGGGAACCGAGCACTACTACCTGGGCACGGTTCGCCCGCAGGTTGCCCAGATCACCGAGGAGCGCCAGCCCGACGGCAAGGGTGGGACCTCTCCCATCCTACGTGTCCCCTTCATCCTCGACCGCGAGGTCAGCATGGAGACGTACCACTACCTGCGCGGGTAGCCCCCGCCCCTACCCAAACAGCAGCTCGGCCAGGTGGCTGCCGTCCTTGCCGCCGCACAGCAGCCCCTCCAGGCAGTAATGGCAGTAGCAGACGACGGCGTCGGTCTCGTACCGCCTGCAGTGCTCGGCCATGATCTGCTCCTGCTCCTCCTGCGTGTGCGGCACGAACAGCCCCTCGGCGCCGTCAACGTAGTGTCTCGGTGCAAGCTTGGGGTTCCTTGGGGGCTGGGCCCTATAGAGGGAGTTCCCGCAGAAGTCGGCCTCCCCATGGTTGTGAGGGGCCTCGCGCCAGGCAACGCCCATCTTGTCGAGCAGGCTTCGCACGGCAGCCTGCTCGCCGGTCCTCTCCCGCGAGCGCCAGCAGTCCTGCACGGTTGCCTCCATTCCCGAGAGGTCCGGGAGGGGGAAGCTCTCGTCCCCGTCGACAAGCTCCCAGAGCGAGAACACACGCACCCCGGGATGCGTCTCCTCGATGATGTTGTTGCAGTTGTGGCACAGCGAAAAGACACGGTCCCCGGGCTCGAATGCCACCGAGTCGGG
>SUUD01000101.1 GCA_015062715.1 Olsenella sp.
ACGATGGCCAGGGACAGCAGCATGGCGATGGCGCCGCAGTTGACCGGGCTCGCGATGAAGCCGATGAACATGTTGGAGACGGTGAGGCCCACGCCCACGGCAAAGCTCGCCCACACGGCGGCCTTTGAGATGCGGTTGCTGTAGAGGCCCCAGATGAACGGCCCCAGGAAGGCTCCTGCGAGCGCGCCCCACGAGATGCCCATGAGCTGGGCGATGAAGTTGACCGGGCTCGTGTACTGCCACAGGGCGATGCCGGCCGAGAGGGCCACGAAGGCCACGAGCAGGCCACGCATCCAGATCAGCTGCTTGGTCTCGTCCATGTCCTTGACCAGGCGGCCCTTGATGAGGTCGATGGTCAGGGTGGAGGAGCTGGTGAGCACGAGCGACGAGAGCGTGGACATGCTCGCCGAGAGCACGAGCACGATGACCAGACCGATGAGCAGGTCGGGCAGGGTCGAGAGCATGGAGGGCACGATCGAGTCGTACACGGGGGCGCCGGTGGTGGGGTTGAAGGTGACCTGGTTGGCGTAGAGCCGGCCGAAGCCACCCAGGAAGTAGCTGCCGCCGGCCACGATGACGGCGAAGAAGGTGGAGATGATGGCGCCCTGGCGGACGGCCTCGTCGCTCTTGATGGCGTAGAACTTGCCCACCATCTGCGGTAGGCCCCAGGTGCCAAGCGACGTGAGGATCACGACGCCGAGCAGGTTGAGCGGGTCGGGGCCCAGGAAGGCGGCGAGCGGGCCGGCCATCTCGGAGCCCTCGACGGGGATCTGCGAGAGCGAGGTGTAGGCGGCCATGAAGCCGCCGTTGTTGGCAAGGACCGCGCCGATGATGGCGATGATGCCCACGAGCATGACCATGCCCTGGACGAAGTCGTTCACGACGGTGGCCATGTAGCCGCCGAGCACCACGTAGACGCAGGTCACAATGGCCATGCCGATGATGCAGATGGTGTAGTCGATGCCGAAGGCCATCTCGAAGAGGCGCGAGAGGCCGTTGTAGACGGAGGCGGTGTAGGGGATGAGGAAGACGAAGATGATGGCGGAGGAGACAACGCGCAGGGCCTCGCTGGCATAGCGCGTGCCAAAGAACTGCGGCATGGTGGCCGAGCCCAGGCGATGCGTGACGCGGCGGGTGCGCTGCCCCAGGACGACCCAGGCCAGAAGGCTGCCGATGAAGGCGTTGCCCACGCCGATCCACGTTGCCGACATGCCGTACTTCCAGCCGAACTGGCCGGCGTAGCCCACGAAGATGACGGCGGAGAAATAGCTGGTGCCGAAGGCGAAGGCGGAGAGCCACGGGCCGACGTTGCGGCCGCCGAGGACGAAGCCCTCGACGCTGCCCGCGGAATTGCGGGTCTTGAGGCCGATGAACACGACGGCCGCGATGAACACGACCATCATAAGGATCTTTGCGAGCATGTCTGTGTCCCTTCCTGACTGGTGTTTTTGTCGTACCAGCTGCTTTAGGTTGCTAAAGCACGAGGGGGATTCTAGCGGTGGGCGTGCGCCGGTAATCGAAAGCGGTGCATTTGGTCGCAATCTTGTAATGCGAGTTGTGCCGGGGCGGGCGTGTCGGGGCCCGGCTCGCCTCCGGACGAGCCCCGGTCGATGTATTCTTACGTCTGTCGCACGTGAGGCAGGGGAGGGGCCATGATCGAGCTGTATCGCACCGATGGGCAGGTGACGAGCGTCGTCGACGAGATCGGCGAGTGGGTGTGGGTCAAGCTCACGTCGCCCACGCTCGAGGAGGCCACGCTCGTCTCGGAGGCCTTGCCCGGGCTCGACCGCGACGACATCCTCGCGGCCATCGATCCCGAGGAGAAGACCCGCGTTCAGCACGAGGACGGCTACTCGCTCGTCCTCATCGACGTGCCGGTGCGTGAGGTCCGCCACGATATCGACACCTACAACACCATCCCGTTGGGCATCATCATCCTGCCCCAGAACGTGGTGACGGTGTGCTCGGAGGACGCGGCGGTGCTGGCGCCCTTCCATGAGGGGCGCGTCAAGGGCTTCTCGACGCGCATGCGCATCTCGTTCCTCTACCAGATCATGCTGAGGTGCGCCCTGCTCTACCAGCGGGCGCTGCGCGTGGTCGACCGCAAGCGCGTTGACTTCGAGGAGCACATTGAGTCGAAGACCGACGACCGCGACCTGGTGAGCCTGCACGAGCTGGAGTCGACGCTGGTCTACTTCGCCACGTCGTTGCGCGGCAATGGCGGTGTGCTGGCACGGCTGGAGCGCTCGGTGCGCCTGCATCCCGGTCCGGAGGACGAGGAGCTGCTCGACGACGCCATCGTCGAGAACCAGCAGGCGGTCGAGATGGCCCAGATCTACCACGACATCATCGACGGCACGCGCGAGCTCATGAGCTCGGTCATGGACAAGCGCCTGAACAACGTCATGCAAAGGCTCACCTCGATCACGCTGATCCTGTCGATCCCCACGGTGGTGTCGGGCCTGTACGGCATGAACGTCGACCTCGACTGGATGCCGCTGGCGCAGGTGCCGCACGGCTTTGGGATCATCTGTGCTGCGACGAGCCTCATCTGCGTGGTGCTGGCAATCTGGCTGGCGCGCAAGGACTGGCTCTAGGTACTCGACCCGCCGGGACACCCACCCCGGAGGATTCGTCCCACTTTGGGACACCCACCCCGGAGGATTTGTCCCAAAGTGGGACGAATCCTCCGGGGTGGGTGTCCCAAAGTGGGACGCTCGCCCACTGTCACCTGCTGTCAAAGGTCCTCGGGGAAGCCCACGCGGTAGTCGCGGAAGGTGACGATGCCCTCCTCCTGGGTGGCGTCGAGGTCAACGTCGGCCTCGATCGAGAAGTCGGAGTCGCCATCGGCGTCGTGGACCGTCTGGCGCACGTGCCAGATGTGGCCCGAGAGCTCGTCCTTGTCGTCGATGGTGAGGAACTGCCAGCTGCGGGCGTCCGCGTCGAGCAGCACCTCGCCGTGCTCGGCGTAGAAGGCGTCGATGGCTGCCTGCCAGCGCGGCTTGCGCCAGCCCCAGTCGGCGTCGAGCTCGCCCAGCGCCTCCGCGTCCTCTGTCGCCAGCAGGCGCACGCGGGCGAACAGGGCGTTGCGCACCAGCAGCGTGAGGCCGCGGCGGTCGTGGACCACCTCGTCGGCCGCATCGGGGGCGGCGCCCGCCTCGATGACGCCCGTGCCGCCCCCGGCCCACTCGTCGAGCAGGCTGGAGTCGACCGTGCGCACCACCAGGCCCAGCCACGAGACGATGTCGCGCAGGCGGTCGTCGTACTTCTCGGGTGGCACCGTGCGGTCGAGCACGCGATAGGCGTCAGACAGGTAGCGCAGCAGCAGCCCCTCGCTGCGGGAGATGCCGGCGCGCTGGATGTACCCCTTGAAGTCGCTGGCTGTCTCGACCATGTCGCGCAGGACGGACTTGGGCCGCAGCTCGAAGTCGCGCGCCCAGGGGACCTCGTCGCAGTACTGCTCGAAGGCGGGCTGGAGCAGGTCCTCGAGGGGGCGCGGGTAGGTGACGTCCTGGATGAGCTGGATGCGCTCGTCGTACTCGACGCCCTCCGCCTTCATCTGCTGCATGGCGGCGTCCTTGGCCGCACGCTCCTGGGCGCGCAGGATCTGGAAGGGGTCCTCGAGCGTGGCCTCGGCCATGGAGATGACGTCGAGCGCGTAGTCGGGGCTCTCGGGGTCCAGAAGCTCGAGCGCGGCCAGCAGGAAGGGGGAGAGGGGCTGGTCGAGCGCGAAGTCCTCGGGGATGTCGATGGTGGGCGACCACTCGTCGCCGCCCTCGCCCGGGTGGCACTCGATGACGCCGGCATCGGCGAGGGTGGCGAACACCTCGTCGGCGCGTGCCTGCAACTTGGCCTTCTGCTCGGGGGTCTGGAGGCTGTCGTCGATGAGCTTGCCCACGCGGGCCCGGGCGTCGCCTCCCTGCATGACCTCGGCCAGCACCATGGCGTGCGTGACCTTGAGGCGCGGGTGCAGGGCCTCGGGCACGGACGTGACGAGCTTCTGGAAGGTCTGCTCGTTCCAGCCGACGAAGCCCTCGGGCGGGCGCTTGGTGTGGATCTTGCGGGCCTTCTTGGGGTCGCCGCCGGCCTTGGCGAGCGCCTTGGCGTTCTCGATGTCGAACTCGGTGGCCTCGGCTATGACCAGGCCCTCGGTGTCGAAGCCGGAGCGGCCGGCACGGCCCGCCACCTGGTGGAACTCGCGCGCGTTGAGGCGGCGCTGGCGGTGGCCGTCGTACTTGGCGAGCGCCGTGAGCAGCACCGTGTGGATGGGCACGTTGATGCCCACGCCCAGGGTGTCGGTGCCGCAGATGACCGGGAGCAGGCCCTGCTGGGCGAGCTTCTCGACCAACAGGCGGTAGCGCGGGAGCATGCCGGCGTGGTGCACGCCCACGCCGGCGAGCAAGAGGCGCTTGAGGGTCTTGCCAAAGGTGGTGGTGAAGCGGGTGCCCGCCACGGCGTCCTTGATCGCCTCGCGCTGCTCCTTGGTGGACACGCCGTAGCTGGCGAGCGCCGTGGCGCTCTTGAGGGCGGCGTCCTGCGCGAAGTGGACTATGTAGATGGGTGCGTCGCCTGCGCGCAGGGCCAGCTCGACCGTGGCCTCGAGGGGAGTGTCGACGAACTGGAAGGAGAGGGGCACCGGGCGCGGCGCGTCGAGCACGAGCTCGACCGGGCGGGTGGTCTGGGCCTCGAGCAGGCCCTGGATCTGCGTCACGTCGCCCAGGGTGGCGCTCATGAGAAGGAACTGCACGTTGGGCAGGGTGAGCAGGGGCACCTGCCAGGCCCAGCCGCGATCGGGATCGGCAAAGAAGTGGAACTCGTCCATGGCCACGCAGCCAACGTCGGCCCTCTCGCCCAGGCGCAGCGCGTCGTTGGCCAGGATCTCGGCCGTGCAGCAGACGATGGGGGCGTCGGAGTTGATGACCGTGTCCCCGGTGATCATGCCAACGTTGTCCGGGCCAAAGAGGTCGACCAGGTCGAAGAACTTCTCGGAGACGAGCGCCTTGATGGGGGCCGTGTAGTAGGCGCGGCGGTTGGTGCAGACCGAGACGAAGCACATGCCCAGGGCCACGAGCGACTTGCCCGAGCCCGTGGGCGTGCCCAGGATGACGTGGGTGCCGGCGGCTATGTCGAGCAGGGCCTCCTCCTGGTGGTCCCACAGGTCGAAGCCGGCGTCCGCCGCCCAGCCCAGGAAGAGGTCGAGGGCCTCGTCGGGGGCGATGTCGGGATAGTGCTCGTCGTCGGGCCAGGGGATGAGCGCCCCCAGCGAGCCCGTCTCTGCCATGTGGATTCCTTCCGCGCGCGTCTTGTCTGCCCTAGTGTAGCCGAGCGGCCTGACAGGTTGACCCTCGTGATTGCCGACAGCGCGGCTAGAAAACAGTGTACATAGAACGACCTAAGGACTTACATAACCGCAGGATACGTAAAAGCTTAGGCCGATTTGAGTACACTGTTTGGGCGGGGTGTGCCGACGTAGGGCAACTGCGCGCCGTCGGACGCCCTCAGATGAGCACGCCGTCGCAGTGGTCGACCTCATGCTGGATGGCCTGGGCAACGCGGTCCGCGAACGTGCGCCGGTGGGTTTGCAGGGACGTGTCCTGCCACGTGACCACGATGCGCTCGTAGCGGGTGGCCTCGCGCGCGCCGGGAAGTGACAGGCAGCCCTCCTCGGTGGCGTAGGGGCCGCCCTTGTCCACGATCTCTGGGTTGAGCATGGCCAGGATGGAGCCGTCCTCGTCGATCACGGCGATGACGCGCTTGCTCGCGCCGATCATGTTGGCCGCCATGCCTACGCAGGTTGCGCGGTGTGCCTCGAGCGTGTCGACAAGGTCACGGGCGACGGCGACGTCGTCGGCCGTGGCCGGCTCGCTGGGACGGCTCAGGAAGAACCGGGCAGTCATGATGGGCTTGATCATGGGTGGCTCGCATTCTGGGTTAAGGGAGAGACGTGCCTCCCATTTTTTGTCCAATACATTAGACGAAAACGGGAGGCACGGCAGACGGGCCCTCGCAGCATCGGTTCGGCCTGTCCCTTGCACTGGACCAAGGATTGAATTTGGCATCCGTCCGGTGCAAGGAGCAAGTCGTACGGTCGCCCGGCATGCGCAACCCGGCGCTAGGGATTTGGCAGCTCGTCGTTATCGCCGCCCGGCTGAAGGCCATGTGAACTGAGGGGGTCGGCCTGCGGATATGCGACGGGACGGGCGAGTTTGTCGGGAAGGGCGGCGGCATAGAGGCCGGCGGCGAAGAACGTGCCAAAGATACCAAGAAGCCATATGCTCGCAACTTCGCCCGGGTAGCCTTTTTCTTTAGCGACCTCTGAGAATGTCCAGGTGGCGAAAAAGTCGAGGGCAAGAAGCACGAGTATGACAGGTGAGTAGAGCATGATTCCCCCAATCGAATCAGCAGCGTGGTTGGTCGCTGAAAGGTGTGCTGGCTCCGTAGCCTGGGAGCTGGAAATAAAGCATGGGGGTCTCATTGTCAAGGTTTTGCTGGGTGAGTGGTGGCATCAGGAGATGAGGTATGAGCGCAAACAGTGTACACAAAACGACCTAGGGGCCTACGTTCCGCGGGATTCGCAAAGCTTAGGTCGAGTGGTGTGCATTGCTTGCGGGGGACTGTGGCGAAACGGCCGCGCCAGCCCCTACCCCAGCTTGGCGGCAAGCATTGCCACGGCGGCCACCGCCATGACCACGCCGGTGATGCGCTTGAGCCACATCGGCGGGATGCGGTTGGCGACGAGAGCCGCCGCCTGGGCGGCGACGAGCGTGGTGACGGCGCAGGTGGCCAGCAGCCCGAGGTCGGGCACCCCGCGCATCAGGAAGTGGCTCGTCGCCCCGATGAGCGCCGTGAACGTCATGATGCACACGCTCGTCCCCACGGACCTCTTGAACTCGTTGCCCAACAGGACGCTCAGCACGAACAGCAGCATGAGGCCGCCGCCCGCCCCCTGGAAGCCGCAGACAAAGCCGATGTAGGCCCCGCACGCGACCATGGTGGCCGTCGGCGGCAGCGGGAGGAAGGGCCGTTTCTCTCCCTCGCCCTCCTTGGCGGGGAAGAACGCCAGCTTGATGCCAAGGCCTAGGGTCGAGACGGGCAGCCACCAGCTCATGACGAGCTCGCCCTCGACCAGGCCGGTGAA
>SUUD01000102.1 GCA_015062715.1 Olsenella sp.
GCCGTTCTGCTCGGCGCACACGCAGGCGACGTTGGTCACGCCTGCCGCCTCGAGCTGCGCGCGCATCTCGCGGGCCTGCTCGACGCCGTCGCCTGCGGTCCAGAGGTGGCCGCGGTTGGCCGAGACCTCGACGGTGTCGATGCCGAGCTTCTGCATGGACTTGCAGAAGAACTCGAAGGGGTAGAAGGCGTAGTGGAAGCTGCCCATCGTGAGCTGGGACTTCTTGAGCTTTGCCATGCTATTCCTCTCCTGTCCGCACTATACAAACACGCGCTGGTAGTGCTCCATGTTCTGGCGATCCGCCTCGCGCGGGTCGTCGTAGTACTTGCCGTCCGTGATCTCCTGGCCGAGGAAGCCCTCGTAGCCGTTGTCGACCAGCACCTGGCACCAGGCCTCGAGGTCGCGGTTGCCGTCTCCCCAGACCAGGTGCCCGTAGGGGTTGCAGTCGACAAAGTGCATGTGGCGGACGTCGCTGCCAAAGACGTCAAACCAGTCCTGGATGGTCTCGCCGGCGACGCTCATGGCGACGGTGTCGATGAGGATCTTGAAGTTGGGGTGGTTGACCTCGTCAAACATGCGCTTGGCATCGGCAAGGGTGGTGACGAGCTGGCTCTCCTGCGGGCGCAGCGACTCCATGACCATGGTCACGCCCAGCTCGCCGGCGCGATCGGCAAGGCGGCTCAGCATCTCGGACGAGCGCTTCCAGGCCTCCTCGCGGTCGCCGTTCCAGTAACCCCAGCCGGAGTTGCACTGCATGAGGGGGCTGCCCAGCTCGGCGGCCACCTCGAGGCCGTTGGAGAAGTACTGGAAGCTCTTCTCGAACAGCAGCGGGGTCTGCGCGGCAAACTGGTACTGGTAGGTGCAGTTCTCGGGGGTGAAGCAGCGGATCGTGAGGCCGCGGTCGGCGAGCTTCTTGGCGACCGGGGCGACGTCCTCATACCCCTCGGGCGAAAGGTAGAAGTGCGGGGCGGCGCCCCAGAGCTCGATGGACTCAAAGCCCAGCTCCGCCTGGGTGTCCAGGAAGTAGTCGAGCGAGTAGTAGAGGTAGTGGATGTTCATGCCGGCGACCTGGTCGCGCCTGATGTAGCCTGCCATGCGTGCCTCCTTGGGGTTGTGTCCTGCGTTGCCTGTATGATACGTCATATAACGTTATGCCATGCTGAGAAGCAATAGTGTGTGGCGAACGTCACGAAACCTCTTCCCAACGGCCTGGTGTGCCGACCTGCTATCATCGAAAGGCTAAAAACGACGGAAGAGGAAGCGCATGACAGAAGCCGAGCTCTATGCCCTGCTCGACGAGCGGGGCATTCCCTATGAGGTCTACCATCACGAGGCGGTCATGACGGTCGCCGAGGCGGACGTGCTGGTCCCCCGCCTGGCCATCCCCACCAAGAACCTCTTCCTCACCGACAAGAAGGGGAGCTTCTTCGTGGTGACCACAGATGAGGACACGCTCATAGACCTCAAGCGCCTGCACCAGCAGCTGGGGTGCAGGCGGCTCTCGTTTGCCAGTGCGGAGCTGCTCCAGGAGAAGCTCGGCCTCGTCCAGGGATCGGTCACCCCGCTGGGCGCCCTCAACGACGCTGCGCATGAGGTCGTGGTGGTGTTTGGCAAGGAGCTCGAGCACCAGCGCTTCGACTGCCACCCTCTGGTCAACACGGCCACGATGTTCGTCGAGATGGATGACGTCGTGCGGCTGCTGCGTGACTTTGGCACGACGGTGGTCTTCTGCGACACGACCTGCGAGACCGGCCCTGCGGCCGACGTCGCCGAGCCGGGACCGAGGGGGTAGCCATGGTCATCTTGGGAGCACTGGTCAACGGCATCGCCGCCATCGCGGGCGGCCTGGGCGGCATGCTGGTGGGGACGCGGCTCAAGAAGGACCTTGCCGACTTCCTGCTGACGGGCATGGCGCTGTGCATCTGCCTCACCGGCATCCAAGGCATGTTTGCCGGTGGGTCCGTTCTGCTCGTGACGCTTGCCATGACCATCGGCGGCGCGATCGGGCACCTTGTCGACCTCGACGGCCTCGTGCGCAGGCTTGGGGATGCCATCCAGGCGCGTGCCGAGGCTGCCTTTGCGGGCAACCCCGCCTTCTCAAACCTCTCGCGCGGCTTCGTGAGCTCGACGCTCGTCATATGCATTGGCTCCATGGCCATCGTGGGCTCGCTTGAGAGCGGCCTGGTCCTCGACCACTCGACCCTCTATACCAAGTCGCTCATGGACTTCATCATCAACGTGATCATGGCGACCACCATGGGCGCGGGGGTCATGCTCTCGGGCGTCGTTGTCTTTGTCTACGAGGCGCTCCTCTCGCTGGGGGCGGCGGCCATCGCGCCGGTCCTCACCGACGCGATCATCACCCAGATGCTGGCAACGGGCTCGCTTCTCCTCTTTGGCCTGGGCCTCAACATGCTGGGCGTGACGGACATCAAGGTGGCAAACTTCCTGCCTGCGTGCCTTCTGCCTATCGTGCTCACGCCGCTGCTGGCCATGGCCGGCCTGCTGTAGGGAGAGACAGGAAAGCCCCGCCCGAGAGAATCCCGAGCGGGGTGACGATGCCAAAGAGACGAGCTACCCGCGCTTGCGTGCGTCCTTGGCGACCTTGAACGCCCAGGTGTCATCGATGGAGCCACAGCTGCGCAGCGAGACGCTCGCCTCGGCCACCGCGTCGTAGGCGAGCGGCGCGCCGATGCGGTCGTTGACGTAGCGCGTCGCGCGCTCGGAGCGAATGCCGATGCGCCCGGCCTCCGCCGCGGCGTCGATGTTGGCGCCCAGGAAGAGGAACTCCCACCCGGCCTCGGTCTGGGCCTCGATGAGGCGCTTGACCTCGGGGTAGCTGTGGTGCTTGCTCGCGTTTTCCATGCCGTCGGTGATGATCGCCACGACGGTGTGGCTGGGCTTATGGCTCTCGGGCATGTAGCCCTGGATGTGACGGACGTGCTCCACGGTGTCGGCGACGGCGTCAAGAAGGGCGGTGCAGCCGCGCACCTGGTAGTCGCGGCGCGTGAGCGGCGCGACCTCGCGGATGTCGACGCGGTCGTGAAGCGTGAGCTGCTCGTGGTCGAAGAGCACGGTCGTGACGACCGCGTCCCCCTCGACGCCGCGGTTCTTCTCGAGGACCGAGTTGAAGCCGCCGATCGTGTCGTCCTCCATGCCTGCCATGGAGCCGCTGCGGTCGATGATGAAGACGAGCTCGGTGATGTCGTTGCCCATGGTGTCCTCCCCGTGGTCGTGGTCGCGGTGCGACCTGCTTACGAGGAGAACTCTACGGAGTCGGGGGGATGTCTTGGTCAACTGCCAGGGGACATCTCCCCATGGCCCCGAATGCGCGTGCTATGACCCAAGTATGGGCTGGTCGAAGTGGTAGAGCGTGCGGTTGACGAGGTTGAGGTCGTACTGCCTGAGCCCGATGAAGTACTCGACGATGACGTCGGCCTTGCTCGCGTGGCTGAGCGAGAACCCCGCGCGCTCCAGCAGCAGCCTCGTCTCGTCCAGGGAGAGCTCGAGCGCGATGGCCAGCGCGAGAACGGTGGCCTTGGTGGGGCGGTACGCCTCGTTGCCGCGGATCTTCGAGAAGTGCTGGCGGCTCAGGTGGGCGCGCCGGTACACCTGGGAGTCGGTGAGGCCCCGGGCGTCGATCATCTGGAGCAGGGTCTGCGAGAAGGAGGCGTCCAGGGTCTTGAGCAGGTCATCGAGCGATGCCGACCCCTCGCGGGCCACCTTTGGGGCCGCATGGGTGGTGCGGCGCGCCGGGGCGTCGGCCATGCCGGCGGGCATGGCCGCTGCGGGGGCAGGGAACGATGCGGTCGCGTCGGAGGGGAAGGGGGCGGCGTAGCCAAGCTGCGGCTCGGCGGCCTCGAGGGTTTCCTCGACGTAGTCCTCGACGGACCGCGCGAGCTCGGGCGCGATGCCGCGTCTCGTGTTCCACCAGCGCAGGAACCTGCGCGTGAAGCCGGTCATGTCCTCACCCACCTATCTGGTACGCCGTGTGTCGCTCCTCCGGCCCCCGACACACGCCTACCCCATGAGCTCGATGACGTCGAGCCCAAGCTTGGACGACGCGATGATGTCGGCGCTGCCGAAGACGCAGATGCCGCGCCGCTCGGGCAGCCCCCTGAGCGCGGCGGCCATCTCGCGGATGTGCTCGGGCGTGGCGGTGAGCTTCTCGTCGCGGATGGTCTGCATCCAGTTGGCGGGGCGCTGGGCGAGTCGCTGCAGGTCCTGGCGACGTGCCAGCATGCGGGGCTTGACCGGTGCGTCCTGGCCGGCGACGGTCGAGACCACGTATCCGGTGAACTCGCTCGCGCTGGGCTCCCACTGGCAGAGCCAGTCGGCAGCGTCCTCGAAGCGCCGCACGGTGGCGTCGAGGCCTGGGTCGCGGTATGAGTGGAACGAGACGATTGACGAGCCCGTCAGGCGCATGCCGCAACCGTAGGCACCACCCTTGACGCGGACCTCGTTCCACAGGTAGTCGAGGGAGACGGCGCGCGTGCCGACCAGCCACTCGCCCGAGTACCGCACCCCGATCTTGGTGCCGTCGGCGGCCTCGCCTACGAAGCAGACGTTGGCCGGGACGACGAAGGCCTCGTTCTTGACGCAGGGCTCGGGAATCTCGAGCTGCGGGTCGGCCTTGCCCTCCGCGAGGCGCAGCGTGCCTCCGGCCTCCCAGAAGCGTGCGAGGTCATCCTCGGTGCCCGTGAAGCTGACTTGGGCGTTGCCCGTCCTGAAGACGCGCCCGGAGATGTCCGCGAGCCTTGCGGCGAGGTCGTCGAAGCGCTCGTCGAAGTGGTCGAGCAGGTCCTTCAGGAAGAGGTAGAAGCCCACGCCCGAGAACTGGTCGACGGCGAGGGCCACGCGCGAGAAGTACGAGGAGGCGCGGGCGATGGCGCAGGCATGGCCCGAGCCCATGAAGGCCTGCTCCATGCCAAGGCGACGCTGCTGGAGGATGTCGCGGATGCGGCCACGGTCCCCGAAGAGGGTCTCGGACCACACCTCGGCCGGGATGGTGGCCGCGAGGGCGGCGTTGGGGGAGAGGGCGCTCGCGCTGCAGATGAGCATGGGCATGGCCGCCTGGGCGTCACCGGCGACGCACTCCGTCTCGCAGAAGAAGCTCAGGTGCCCGAGGTTGAGCTCGATCAGGGTGTCGAGCTCGGCGGCCGTGTGGCTGCGCGTGTCGAGCCTGCCGAGGACCTCGCAGAGCACCGAGGCGTAGGGTAGCTCGTCGAACGAGAGGCAGTCGAGGCCGAAGTAGCCGTAGACGTAGTCGATGCCGTGCGTCTCGACCTGGTGGTGGAAGCAGGGCAGCGGGGCGGCCACCTCGCGCTGGGCGGGCTCGGGCGCGGCCTCGCCGATGTCCTCGATGCCGAGCTGGGGGAGCTTGGCGAGGTCCTCGGGCGAGTCTGCGCGCTCCTGCTCCGCGCGCAGGGCGGCCGTCTCGGCGCGCACCGCGGCGAGGCCCTCGTCGCCCAGCTCGGCGGCCTTTGCCGCGAGCTCCGCGACCTCCTCGGCCGCGTCGCCCTGCTCGACGGGAATCAGCTCCACGGCGGCGGAGTGCGCGCAGTCGCACACCATCGAGGCGAGCAGGCGCTCGAAGTAGCCGTCGTCCAGGCCGGCGCGCATGTTGGCGAGCGCCTCCTCGTAGCGCAGGTAGGCGACCGGGTCATCGTCGTCGTAGAGCCAGCTCGACATGGCCTGGACGGCCAGGGCGACGCCGTCGGCGTACCAGCCGAAGTCTCCCTCGCGCAGCTGGAACTCGGCCTGGGCGAGCGAGGCCTCGAGGTTGGTCCGGGGGATGCCGTCGCGGACGAGCTCGGCGCAGCACTGCTCGACGAGCTCGACGAAGCGCCCGGCGACGCCTTCGTGGGCGCCCTTGAGCTGGAAGAGGACGAGCGGCTGGGCGATGCCGTCGAGCATGAGGGCGGACACGTCGTCGCCGAGGCCCTCCTCGAGCAGGCGGCGCTTGAGCGGGGCCTCGTTGGACCCCATGAGGGTGTCAAGCAGGATGTCGGCGGCGAGCACGCGCTCTCGCTCGGAGGACGTGGCGAACACGTAGGCGGCGCCGACGGTCGCGTTCTCGGGCGCCGTCGCCATGGTCACCTGCGAGAGGCCCGCGCGCACCGGCGCCTGCAGGGCGAGGACGTTGGGGTCGCCCGCCTCGCGCAGCTCGGCGCCACAGAAGCGCTCGCCCAGGAATGGGAGGACGCTGCCGGTGTCGATGTCGCCGTAGAGCACGGTGTAGCTGTTGGGGAGGTTGTAGTGGCGCACGTGCGTGGCGAGGAACTCGTCGTAGGTGAGCTGCGGGATGGCGCGGGGGTCTCCGCCCGACTCGAACCCGTAGCAGGTGTCGGGGAAGAGCTGGCGGTTGAGCGTCTCCATGAGGACCTCGTCCGGGTCGGAGAAGGCGCCCTTCATCTCGTTGAGGACGACGCCGTTGTAGGTGAGCGGTGCGCCCTCGCCGTCCTGCTCGTAGTGCCAGCCCTCCTGCTCGAAGATGCGGGGCTTGGCGTAGATGGCCGGATGCAGGACCGCGTCGAGGTAGACGTCCATGAGGTTGAGGAGGTCCTGACCGTTGGTGGAGGCCACCGGGTACATGGTCTTGTCGGGGAAGGTGAGGGCGTTGAGGAAGGTCTGCATGGAGCTCTTGAGCAGGTTGACGAAGGGCTCCTTCACGGGGAAGCGCTCGCTGCCGCACAGGACGGAGTGCTCGAGGATATGGAAGACGCCGGTGTCGTTGGCCGGTGGGGTCTTGAACGCGATGGCGAAGGCGCGGTTTGTGTCGGCGCAGGCGAGCCAGAGCGTGCGGGCCCCCGTGGCCTCGTGGCGCATGACGACGGCGTGGCCGCTGATCTCGGGGAGCATCTCGACCGAGACGATGCGGAAGCCCTCGACGAGGGCGCCGGGGGTGAAGGCGGGGTCAAGGGAGAAGGTTTCCTTGGTGGCAGTCATGCTGTTCCTCCGTGCGGTCGTGGACGTGCCAGATGACTGTAGCACGGAGGGGGTCGGTTGGGGAGCGGTGCGGCGGAAATGCCGGTGCAGCTAGATGCGCTCCATCTGGGCCAGCGTGGTGGCGTACCAGTACTGCCAGTTGGGCGGGCAGTAGCGCTTGGC
>SUUD01000103.1 GCA_015062715.1 Olsenella sp.
GTTGGAGGGCTCGAAGACGATGGAGAGCGTGGGCGGGTCGATGTGGATGGGGTCCAGCTCGACGGGGTTGTCGGGCGAGGTGTAGACGTCGCCGATGTCGGTGCCGTCGACACCCACCACGGCCGCGATGTCGCCGGCCTGGACCTCGCTCGTCTCTGCGCGCCCGAGGTAGTCGAAGGTGAAGAGCTGCTTGACCTGGGCCATCGCGCGCTCGCCGTCGTTCTTGACCACGAGGATCTTCTCGCCCGCATGGATGGTGCCGCTCCACACGCGGCCGATGCCGATGCGGCCCACGTACTCGGAGTGGTCGACCGTGACGCACTGCATGGCGAGCGGCGCATCGGGGTCGACGTCGGGCACGGGCATGGCGTCGACGATCATGTCGAGCAGCGGGTACATGTCGGCGTTGCCGTCCGTGGGGTCGAGGCGGGCGAAGCCCTCGACGGCCGAGCAGTACACGACGTGCTCCATGGCGAACTCGAGCTGCTCGTCGGTGGCGCCCAGGTCCATCATGAGGTCGAGGGAGTCGTTGAGGGCCTTCTCGGGGTTGGCGCCCTCGCGGTCGATCTTGTTGACGACGACCATGATGCGCAGGCCGCCCGCGATGGCGTGGCGCAGGACGAAGCGCGTCTGGGGCATGGGGCCCTCGGCGGCGTCGACCAGAAGCAGGGCGCCATCGGCCATCTTGAGCACGCGCTCGACCTCGCCGCCGAAGTCGGCGTGACCCGGGGTGTCGATGACGTTGATCTTGACGCCCTTGTAGGAGATGGAGATGTTCTTGGCCAGGATGGTGATGCCGCGCTCGCGCTCCTGGTCGTTGCTGTCGAGCACGCGCTCGGCGACCTGCTGGTTGTCGCGGAACGCGCCCGAGGCGCGCAGGAGCTTGTCGACCAGCGTGGTCTTGCCGTGGTCGACGTGCGCGATGATGGCGATGTTGCGGATGTTCTCCTGGAGCATGTGGGTCTTCCTTCTGCCGTTTGGACGCTCTTGGGCCTTTTTTCCTTGCACACTATAGAGCAGCAGGTAGCAAGCGCAATGGCGCCCAAACATGCTTCATGGAATCAGTTTGATGGGAGCGGCGGCAGGGCCTATAGCAGGGGCTCGAGCTCGCCGGCGGGTGCGGGATCGGTCCAGGCGAGGCCCTCGCCGGTGCCGCGGCCCTCGAACAGCGAGTAGCCCGAGTAGCTCTTGTAGCCGCGCTCGCCAAACTCGAGGAGCAGCGCGTCCAGGTAGGCGCCGGTCTCGTCGGCGATCGCGGCCTCGTAGCAGATGGCGTAGCGCAGGGGCGTGCCGAGGCCGACCCCCGCGTCGCCGCCCATGCGGCCGAGCTGGGCCACGCGGTCGCGGGCGGCCTCGAGGCACTGCTCCGGGCCATCGTCGGTGAACTCGCAGCTCGCGACGTTGCCATCGACGTCCTCGACCACGAGCAGGACGCCCACCTCCTCGCCCTCGGCAACGAGGTCGAGCGCGTCGCCGAGGAGCTCGGCTGCGAGCTCGTCGAGCTCGGGGGAGACGCCGTCGCGGAGGTGTTCGGTTTTTTCAGTCATGCACGTCCTGCCTTCTTGATAGGGTGCGATCAGGCGGTATGCCCTCACCGCGCGAACGGCGCAAAGCCGAAGAGGAGGTCATTCTCGAACAGCGTCGCTGCTCAGTCTGGGTTATGCTACTACAAGTACAAGAACGCGCGTGCGAAGGGTCCACATGAGAGTTCTGGCGGTCATACCAGCGTATAACGAGGAGGAATGTCTCGCGGATACGGTACGTGAGCTTACGGCCGCCTGTCCCGACATCGACTACCTCGTGGTCAACGACGGCTCAGCCGATCAGACCCCGCAGATCTGCGACAGCCTACAGCTGAACCACGTGGACATGCCCGTCAACTGTGGGCTTGCCTCGGGAGTACGTGCGGGCATGAAGTACGCCTTGCGTCACGGCTATGATGCCGTGGTGCAGTATGACGCCGACGGACAGCACGTCCCCACCCACATCAGCGCCATGCGGCAAAAGATGGAGGAGACGGGCTGCGACATCGTCCTTGGGTCGCGGTATCTCGCAGGAGAGAAGGCACAGGGCCTGCGCAACCTGGGCTCCAAGATCATTGCCGGCCTCATCCGCCTCACGACGCACGTCACCGTGACCGACCCCACCTGCGGCATGCGCATGTACAACCGCCGCATGATCGAGATCTTTGCGAACGGGTTCGACATCGAGCCCGAGCCAGACACCCTCGCGCTGCTCATCAAGAACGGCGCGACCACGCAAGAGGTACCCATATCCGTACGCGAGCGACAAGGCGGCGAGAGCTACCTCAAGCCTCTGCGCGCAGCCCGCTACATGCTGCGCACCTGCTCCTCGCTCGTGCTGTTCCTTTGGTTCCGGTAGGAGGTC
The DNA here is from genome assembly GCA_015062715.1 of Olsenella sp. Classification (GTDB taxonomy): domain Bacteria; phylum Actinomycetota; class Coriobacteriia; order Coriobacteriales; family Atopobiaceae; genus SIG37. The sequence goes on from SUUD01000103.1 coordinate 2,389, forward strand.
CCATGCCGTTCTCGCAGCAGCTACTCCTCATTGGCGGGGCCGTGGTGATCCTCCTCGTGGTCATCCACTCGGTGCACAAGAGGCACATCCTCATCGACGACTCGCTGTTCTGGATTGCGTTCGCGGTGGTGCTCGTGGTGCTTGGAGCCTTCCCGCAGATCGTGTTCTTCTTTGCCCGGCTCTTCGGCTTCCAGTCCCCCGCCAACCTGGTCTTTGCGGCCATCACGGCGGTACTCATCGTCAAGGAGTTCCGCACCACCGCTAAACTCTCGATTCTCAGGGACAAGGTCAGCCAGCTTGCACAGGAGGTCGCCCTTCGTACCAACGAGGAACAGGATTCGGAATAGGCACTGCCAACCTGCGGCGAGACAGCCGCCCACCGATGCGGCGAGGGACAGTTTGAGCGCAACAATCCAGATACTCATGGCAACTTACAACGGGGAGCGCTTCGTCGAGACGCAGCTCGAGTCCATCCTTGCCCAAACCTTCACAGACTTTGAACTGCTTGTCTCTGACGACCGCTCGACAGACGCTACTCGCGACATCCTTCAGCGCTTTGCGAACGCCGATGGCAGGATTCGCCTGATGGACTCGGGCGCGCGCTTTGGCGGCGCTCGAGACAATTTCCTCTGGCTCCTCTCGCAGGCAACGGCTCCCTACGTCGCGTTTTGCGATCAAGATGACCTCTGGCTTCCGGACAAGGTAGAGTTGGGTCTCAAGGCGCTGCGCGAGCTCGAAGGGACCTGGGGCAAAGAGGCTCCCGCGCTGGCATTCTCGGACGTTGCCGTAGCCGCTGAGGACCTGTCCATCATCGACCCGTCATTCCTGTCATACTCGGGCATTGATCCAAAGCGCACGGAGCTTGCTCATCTCTTGGTCCAGAACCTTGCCCCGGGATGCACCATCACTGCCAACCGAGCCCTCTACCATGACGCCCTTAGCTTTCCCGAGGACGTCTCGCCCGTAATCATGCACGACTGGTGGCTCATGCTGTCGGCGTCGGCGTTTGGTCACATCGGCTTCGTGGACAAGCCGACCATGCTCTATCGTCAGCATGCACATAACTCGGTCGGGGCCGAGAAGGAGTCCGCTCTGAGCATTCTCGGGCGCATTGGCACCTATGCTGAGCGGCTCGTACCCACCAGCGCCCAGCTTGACACCATCGACGCCCGCCTCGACCAGGCAGGTGCCTTTGCCCAAGCCTATGCGGACAAGCTTGGAGAAGGTGACCGCCTGCTATGCGAGGGCTTTGCCTCACTGCTCGACCGAGCCCCCCTCAGTCGGCTGCTTTGGTGCCACTCGCATGGCGTCCGCAACTCCACCCCCATCATGCAGCTTGGCCTCGACTGGGAGCTTCTGCTCTATGACCTGGGGCGCAGAGGGTCAAGGGCATCGTCCTAGGCCGACGCCAAGACTACAGCAGGCCAGCGAGGAAGAGCAGGCGCAGGGCAGCCTCGTCAATGAGCCGCTGCCTCAGCCGCGTAGGCGTCGTGGCCTTGCGCACTCGCCCGCCGCGAAGGAAGCGCTCGAGAAACGTTCGCTTGGTTGCCGGCATCTCCAGAGCAAAGAGCTCGTACAGCCTCTTTAGCTGCATGGTGACGTTTCCCAGCTCGCCCCTACCAAAGAAGATCTTGGCCCTCCGCATGAGCAGCTTGGGCCCATGGGTGCCACTGGGACTGGCGTTGCTACCCGTGCGTCGATAATCGAGCGACGAGAAGTCATCGAACACCAGACCGCCGAGCGCGCAAGCAATCAGTGAGATCCACCAGTCGTGACAGTAGACCCCTTCGGTACCAGCCGCAGCGACCAGCTCGGCAAGACGACGGTTGAGCACGCAGGTGTTGCCCGAGACCATATTCTCGTAGAGCTGCGTCTCAAAGGTGACCCCAATCTGGTTGAGATGCGACCTACCCGTCGGATGCATTGACTCGTCACAGTAGGTGTATTCAGAGCAGTAGAGCTGAGGGGCGTTCTGGTCCAGGGGGGCCAACGCGGCAATTGCCCGGCTCAGCTTGTCCGGGTGCCACACATCATCCTGGTCGCAGAGGGCGACGTAGTCATACTTCCCGGCAACATGCGCGACGAGGCCGATGAACGAGGAGACGAGCCCGACGTTCTGGCCCTCGATAAGCTCAATGTCACCTCGGTCCGCATACTGGCGGAGAATCGCCACCGTCTCGTCCGCCGAGCCGTCGTCACGAACCACCACATGAACGTTCGGGCAGTCCTGGGCGAGGATGCTCGAAAGCTGCGCCTCGACGTAGGAGGCCCCGTTATACGTGGACATGACAACTGCTATGGAAGGCGAGAGGCCGCTCATGGTGTCCTAGCGAGAGGAGGTGGTCGACGGTACGGTACAATACGATAGCGATACCTGTTGATGACATGGAGCGCACATGGCCCCCGAGCGACAAATCCCCATCAGCATCGTCGTCCCCTGCTACAAGTCGGAGGCGACGCTGCCTGCCTGCATCGACTCGCTCCTCGCCCAGGACATGGACGAGTACGAGATCATCTGCGTGAACGACGGCTCCCCCGACCGATGCCACGACATCATCCGAGCATACGAGGCCGCACACCCCAAGCTCGTGCGCGGCGTGGACCAGGACAACGGCGGTCTCTGGAACGCCCGTTGGGGCGGTGTGGACATCGCGCGCGGAGAGTACGTTGCATTCCTTGACAGTGATGACACCGCTACCCCGGACTTCGCGCGCAGCCTGTATGAGGGCGCCTCCTCCACCGGGGCAGACATCGCCGTCTGCGGCTTTGCCAGAACCGACCAGGACACGGGTCGCGTCCTCTCCACCGAGATGTGCGAGGTGCGCCAGCCCTTCAACGTCGCCGACGACCCAGGCCGCCTCATCGAGGTCAACCCAGCCGCCTGGAACAAGGCGTATCGTGCGGACATCCTACGCAAGATGCGTCGGCTTAGGGAGACTCCCGCCATCATGGAGGACCTGGCGCTGTTGCTGCTCGCCGCCCCCGAGACCTCTGGCCCCATCGTCTTTGTCCCGAAGCCCCTCATCAACTACATGGTCCATGCGGACTCTATGATCAACTCGGTCACACCGGACCAGGTCGCCTCGTCGGAGCGCATGCTCCTGGAGGTCCGGGAGCGCTATCTCGAGCAAGGCATCTCCGACGATCTGCGCTCCGCGCTTGACGCCATTGCCTTCCTTCACCTGGGAGTCTCTATGTCGCTGCGCATCTCCGAGGGAAACCCCTCCCTCCTGGGTACGCACATACGGGGCACGACGCGCTTCCTGGACGAGTACTTCCCCACATGGCGTCGCTCTCCCTACATCAGCATGCGCTACGCGCGCGAGAAGGAGGGCTCGTCCTTCACCAAACTCCTCATCTCGCAGCGCGTGTACCGTGCGCACCTCATGCGCCCGTTTCTCGCCGTCTACCGTCTCGTAACTCGGCTCACCGGCTCGGACGTCAAATGGTAGTAGGGTTATAGATACGCAGTACCACGCTGGAAGGAGACAGATGAGGCTTCTAATTGGTGGCGACTTCGCGCCGACGAAGGCAAACTTCGACCTCTTTGAGCAGGGCGCCGTCGAGGAGCTCTACGGACGTGAGCTGCTCGACTACCTTGCCAGCTTTGACTTCCGCGTGTTCAACCTGGAGACGGTCGTCGAGGGGAAGGGCTCCGAGATCACCAAGCACGGACCCATCATCACGATGCCCGAGCGCTGCATGCCGGGTGTCGACGCCATTCACCCCGACCTCGTGGGCCTGGCAAACAACCACACCATCAACCTCGGCCCCGAGGGCATCGAGCACACGCGCCAGGTGCTTGACGAGCATGGCATCGCATACATTGGCGCAGGGGCGAACGTCGAGGAGGCACGCAAACCCTTCTTCCTGAAGAACGGCGACCTCACCATTGGTTTCTACGCATGCGCCGAGCACGAGTTCAATGCCGCAGATGAGCATACGGCTGGCGTAAACCCCTATGATCCGCTCGTCACCTTCGACGAGATTCGCGAGGCCAAGAGCCAGTGCGACCAGCTCATCGTCCTCTACCACGGCGGCATGATCGAATATCGCTATCCTCTGCCCAACGAACGCCGTGCTCTTCGCAAGTTCGTCGACTACGGGGCTGACCTTGTGGTGGGCCAGCACACCCACTGCATTGGCTGCTCTGAGGTCTATAAGGGCAAGACCATCGTCTATGGCCAGGGCGACTTCTTCTTTGCCCGTCCCACCAAGAACGAGTTCCGTTTCTCGGGCCTGCTGATCGAGGTTGATGCTACCAAGGATGAGCTCAAGGTCAACTACGAGGTACGCATCAAGCCCGAGGACACCATCCGCCTTGCGACGGACGAAGAGAAGGCCGAGGTATTGGGCGCTTTTGAGAAGCGCGGCGAGGAGATCCAGGACAAGGAACGCTTCAAGCAGCTCTGGAAGGACCGCATGGACGAGCGCCAGTTCTTCTACCTCGACCGTCTTCTGGGAAGGTATGGCCGCTCGCTTGTCTTCGCCGGACTCAGCAAGATTACTGGTGGCTGGTACCGTCGTCACCTGATGCGCCGGCGCTTCGCCAAGCTCGACTGGCTCATCCTCGACAACTGGCTCTCGTGCGAGTCGCACCGCGAGATCTTCTATGACCTCATCCT
>SUUD01000104.1 GCA_015062715.1 Olsenella sp.
GGGCCAGCCGCTGGTGGGGAGGGGCAAAGCGGGTGCCTCGGAATCGGCTGGGACGGCAGATGCGCCCGGGGACTCACAAGGGGAATCCACAGGCGCATCACAATTCGCTCTCTGGAGCGGCAATGGGGCGCTACTGGTCCTCGGGGTGCTCTTCCCCGCCGGCCTTTTTGGGCAGCCGGCCTGCCCGGCGCAGGGCGTCACGCAGGATGAACTCGACCTGGGCGTTGGCGCTGCGCATGTCGTCGGCCGCCCAGCGCTCGATGGCGCCCCAGACGTCCTCGTCTATGCGCAGGGGGTATTGCTTGCGCTTCGCCATGTGCCGTTCCTAGTGGTAGAGGGTGCCGGTGTTGAGGACGGGCTGGGCCTCGGAGTCGCCGCAGAGCACGACCATGAGGTTGGAGGCCATGGCCGCCTTGCGCTCGTCGTCGAGCTCGATGTTGCCGCCCTCGGCGAGCTTCTCGACGGCCATGTCGACCATGGACACGGCGCCCTCGACGATCTTCTTGCGCGCGGCGATGATGGCCTCTGCCTGCTGGCGGCGCAGCATGGCCTGGGCGATCTCGGGCGCGTAGGCCAGGTGGGTGAGGCGGGCGTCCACCACGTCGACGCCGGCCATCTCGAGCCTGCGGTCGAGCTCGACCTTGAGGGCCTCAGATACCTCCTCGATGTTGGTGCGCAGCGTGATGGCCTCGGTCATCGCGTCATCGTCGTCCATGTGGTCGTAGGAGTAGAGGCTGGCCACGTGGCGCAGCGCCGTCTCGGTGACGGTGTAGACGTAGGACTCGTAGTCGTCCACGTCAAAGACGGCCTTGGCCGTGTCGACCACGCGCCACACCACCACGGTCGCGATCTCGATGGGGTTGCCCATCCTGTCGTTGACCTTGATGCGGTCGCCGTTGTAGGTGCGGGCACGGGTCGAGATCTTGGAGCCGTGGGCGTGGTTGCGGCCGAGGTTGACGCCGACCAGCTTGGAGGCGACCTTCTCGGTGGCGTCCTGCTCTGCCACCTCGCTCGTCATGCCCAGGTTGCGGGAGAAGAACGGGTTGGCCCAGCGGAAGCCCTCGTCGCGCACGGTGCCCTTGTAGTCGCCAAAGAGCACGCACACGCGGGCCTGTCCGGGCTGCAGGGTGAAGAAGCCGCAGCTCATGACGATGGCGGCCGTGAGGACGGCGCAGTACAGGACGATGAGCAGCGCACCCATGCCGCCGTTTCCGGAGTCCAGGGACATGACGCCTCCCACCAAGATGGCAATCGATGCGAGGTACAACACAATGGTGGCGAACAGCATGGCCCAGCCGCTCGGCGCGTTGATCTTCTTCTCGGTGCTCATGATCGTTCCTTTCGCGAAAGGCCGTGCGAGCCACTTTGGATCGCGACCACCGGCCTCTGGAATCATTGTGATATCACATTGATATGGTTGTCAAGAAAAACCGGTGGGGTGTCGGTCCGTATGGACGTTCTGTGGCGCTTTTGGCGATAAACGTCGCCCACATGCGCTATCGTCATCAAGAAACGCCACGTCACGCAAGGAGTAGCCATGCGAGGGGACCACCCGACCAACCCATTCGCGCCCAACCTGCCCCACGAGCTCTCGCCCGAGGCCGAGCAGAGGGTGCGCGAGCTACAGGCCACCGGCCGCATGAGCGAGTTCGCCACGCCAGACTCCGCCGTCCTGCGCCGCGACCCCGAGCACGACCGGGCGAGCGTGCTGCGCCCGGCCTTCGTGCGCGACTCCGACAAGATCTGCCACATCCCCGCCTACAACCGCCTGGCCGGCAAGACGCAGGTGTTCTCGTTCCGCGCCAACGACGACCTCACCCGCCGCGGCCTGCACGTGCAGCTGGTGGCGCGCATCGCGCGCGACATCTCGCGGGCGCTGGGGCTCAACGTCAAGCTCACCGAGGCCATCGCCCTGGGCCACGACATCGGCCACACGCCCTTCGGCCACGCCGGGGAGCGCTTCCTGAACGACGTCTACCACGCCCGCACGGGCAAGTGGTTCTTCCACAACGTCCAGAGCGTGCGCGTGCTCGACGTCCTGTACGGGCGCAACCTGGCGCTCCAGACGCTCGATGGCGTCATCTGCCACAACGGCGAGTTCGAGCAGCAGGTCCTCGAGGTGGGCGACGTCCACGACTTCGAGGCCTTCGACCAGATGGTCGCCGACTGCTGGGCCACGGGCGGGGAAAAGATCCGCACCCTCAGGCCGTCGACCATCGAGGGCTGCGTGGTGCGCGTGTCCGACATCATCGCCTACGTGGGCAAGGACCGCCAGGACGCGGTCTCGGCCCACCTGCTCGAGCCCGACGCCTTTGCCGACGGGCTGGGCGGCGCCTACAACTCGTGGGCGCTCTCGACCTTTGGGACCGACATCGTCGAGCACAGCCTGGGCAAGCCCCGCATCGAGATGAGCGAGGAGGCCTTTGCCGAGATGCGCCGCGCCAAGCGCGAGAACTACGAGCTCATCTACGGCGACGCCGAGGTCACGGGCGACCTCACCGACGACGTGGCCTCGATCTTCCACGCGCTGTACGATGCGGTCCTGGACGACATCGCCGCCGGGCGGGAGGAGTCCCCGGTCTTCAGGCACCACATCGTGCGCCTGGACGAGTACCTCTCGCACTACGGGCACCGCTACGAGTGGGAGGCCGACCCCGACCTCACGGCGGTCGACTTCATCTCGTCCATGACCGACGACTACTTCATCCAGCTGGCCGAGCACCTCTTCCCCGAGGCGGCCGAGCTCTTCCCGCGCCGCGGCTTCTTCGTGTGAGGCGGCCGGGGAGACAGCTGGGGACGGTTCTGGTTTGTCTCAGAGACAGCTGGGGACGGGTTTGGTGGACCAAACCCGTCCCCAGCTGTCTCTGAGACAAACCAGAACCGTCCCCAGCTGTCTCCCCGGCCGCCTCACATGCGCTGGCGGGCGGCCTCCACGAACGCCTCGAAGAGCTGGGGGTTGTCGCCGTTGATCTCGGGGTGCCACTGCACGCCCAGGAAGAAGGTCTTCTCGGGGAACTCGAGGCCCTCGGGGGTGCCGTCGGTGGCGTGGCAGGTGATGGACCCACCCGCCGCGGGGCTCGAGATGGCCTGGTGGTGGATCGAGTTGACGCCCAGGTCGCAGCCGCCGAGGATCTGGGCCAGGCGGCTGCCCTCCTGCGCGTGAACGCGGTGGCAGGGACGGGTGAAGGGCGCCTCCATGAGGTGCAGGTCTGCCACGAACCCCTGCTGCTCGGAGACGTCGCGCACCATGCGCCCGCCCAAGGCGACGTTCATGACCTGCATGCCGCGGCAGATGCCCAGGCAGGGCAGGTCCATCTCCCAGGCCGTGTTGACGAGGGCCTGCTCAAAGTCGTCGCGGGTGCGGCAGACGTAGGCAACCTCGGCCTTCGACCACTCCTCGTACGCCTTGCCGCCAAACGCCTCGGGGTCGATGTCGCCGCCGCCGGTGAGCAGCAGGCCGTCGACCCGCTCGAGCAGGGGCCTCACGAGGTCGGTGGCCCCGTCTTCGCAGGGGAGTGCCACGGGGATGCCGCCGGCGAGGATGACGGCCCTCACGTAGGTCCTGGTGACCTGCATGCTCTCGCCCTTGTCGTAGTCGGGGTGCGAGCTGATCCCGATGAGGGGATGCCGACGAGGGTCCTCGCCCGCTCGGGCCTCCTCCTGGGCGGTCGCCACGCGCAGCGCGGTGAGGTCGACGCCAAGCGTCTCGTTGTCCTTGCAGTCCGACATGGTCATGGGCTCCTTGCCTGCGTGCGCGGCCAATCACTTAAAGCCAACTGTAAGCCATGCACAAGGATACGTGTTGTTGCCGTCCTCGGGGCCAGTAGGTGAAGTATAGTTTCCCGTATGGACACGCTTTTCACAGAAGCCGAACGCTACAAGCGAAACGCAAACGCCCCGCTTGCCGTCCGCATGCGCCCCAGGACCCTCGACGAGTTCGTGGGCCAGCGACAGGCGGTGGGCGAGGGCTCGTGGCTGCGCCGTGCCATCGAGCGCGACGTGCTGTCGTCGGTCATCCTGTACGGCCCGGCGGGGACGGGCAAGACCACCCTCGCCCGGATCGTCGCCAACACCACGCACGCCGAGTTCGTCGAGGTCTCGGCCATCACGGGCACCGTCAAGGACCTCCGGCGCGAGATCGAGGCCGCCGAGGGGCGCCTGCTCTCCCAGGGCCGGCGCACCATCCTGTTCGTGGACGAGATCCACCGCTTCAACCGCTCCCAGCAGGACGCCCTGCTGCACGCGGTCGAGGACCGCGTGGTGGTGCTCGTGGGCGCCACCACCGAGAACCCCTACTTCGAGGTCAACTCCGCCCTGCTCTCGCGCTCGCGCGTGGTCGAGCTCCAGGCGCTCTCCGACGACGACATCCGCCATGTGGTCGAGCGCGCCCTGGCAGACGAGCATGGCCTCGCCGGGCGCTTCGTGCTCGAGGAGGACGCCCTCGACGAGATCGTCACCCTTTCGGGCGGGGATGCCCGCTCCGCGCTCACCACCCTCGAGCTTGCCAGCCAGCTGGCGGGGCCGGCGGGGGAGGACGAGGGCCAGGCGCCGCACATCACGCTGGCCGACGTCGCCGACGCCAACCCGCGGCGGGGCCTGCCCTACGACAAGTCCGGCGACATGCACTACGACATCATCTCGGCCTTCATCAAGTCGATGCGCGGCAGCGACCCCGACGCCGCGCTCTACTGGCTCGCCCGGATGATCGACGCGGGCGAGGACCCCAAGTTCATAGCCCGGCGCATCTTCATCCTGGCGTCCGAGGACATCGGCAACGCCGACCCCCAGGCCCTGCTCGTCGCCGAGGCCGCCTTCAGGGCCACCGAGGTCATCGGCTATCCCGAGTGCCGCATCAACCTGGCCCAGGCCGTCGTCTACATGGCGCTCGCGCCCAAGAGCAACGCGGCCGAGGCGGGCATCGACGCCGCCCTCGCCGAGGTGCGGCAGGGCCCGCGCCGCGAGGTGCCCAGCTACCTGCGCGACCGGCACCGCCCCGGCTCAGACGAGTACGGGACCTACCTCTACCCGCACAACTTCGAGGGGGGCTGGGTCGACCAGCGCTACCTGCCCGAGGGCCTCGAGCGCGGCGCCTTCTGGCACCCCAGCCCGCGGGGCTGGGAGGCGTGGCGCGTCGAGGCGACCGCACGCGATCGCGCCGAGGGGACCGCTCCCAACACAACTCCCGGCGCGAACGGCTAAAATCTATGTGTTGGGCATGCGGTGCCATCTCGCCGCGCCCGTATCGTCCGAACGAGGAGGATTCCACATGAACATCGCAGGACTCGCACCCATCGACATCGCCCTCGTCGCGCTCGCGGTTGCCGGCGTCTGGGCCGTCATCGAGGTCGCCCTCACGCTGCGTGGCGTCCGCAGCTCGCTCGGTGAAGTCATGTCCTCCGTCAACCAGACCATCAACGAGCTCAACCCCGTCATCGCCAAGCTCGATGGCGTCGCCGACGAGCTCAACCCCGTCGTCAAGCAGGTCGAGCCGCTGCTCGAGAAGACCGGCACGGCCGTCGACGCGCTCTCGCTCGACCTCATCCGCGTCGAGGAGATCCTCGGTGACGTGTCCTCCGTCACCGGCACCGCCACCAACGTCACCGGCGCCGTGAGCAAGGTCACCGGGTCGGCCGCCGATGCCGCCGCCGGCCTCATCGGCAAGATCACCCGCAAGGGCGGCGAGGCCGAGCCCGCGCGCCTGGGTGCCGTCGAGCATGCCCCCGCCCCCAAGGCCGAGGCCCCCGCACCTGCGGATGACGCCCCGGCCGGCAAGGGCAGCGGCTACTTCACCTACAAGCCCGCCGACGAGGCCGACGGCGAGTAGGCAGACGAGGGAGCGAGATACCATGAGCGACATGACCATCAGCCTCAGCGTCCCCGCCCAGCCGGCGTTCGCACGGTCCGTGCGCATGATGGCCGCCAACCTCGCCGTCATCGGCGAGATGACGGTCGACGACGTCGAGGACGCGCGCATGGTCGCCGAGGAGGGCTTCGTGTGCGCCTGCGCCACCGCGCCTGCCACCTGCGACATCGTGTTCACCGTCTCTCCCGGCGAGCTGGCAATGGACTTCTCGCTCGGCGCCGAGGTCGAGGTCCTCGCCTCGGCCGACGCCGCCGTCGGCTACTCGGCGCTCCTGCTCTCGGCCGTCTGCGACGAGTACGTCGTCGACCCCGCCTCCTCCGTCCTCCACCTGGTCAAGAGGGCGGTCGCGTAGATGTCTGCACTGGATCGTGACGACAGCGCAAGGAGCGACGCCGCTCGCGAGGCGCGCCGGCGCATGCGCGCGGCATCCCGCGAGGCATGGGACCGCGAGACCACGCGCGAGCTCTTCCGCCGCTACCGCGAGGAGGGCGACGACGAGGCGCGCCAGCAGCTGGTCGTGAACCACCTCAACCTCGTGCGCTTCCTCGCCGCCAAGTTCAAGAACCGCGGCGAGCCGCTCGAGGACCTCATCCAGGTGGGCACCATCGGCCTCATCAAGGCCATCGACCGCTTCGACACCGAGCGCGGGCTCGAGTTCACCACCTACGCCACGCCCACCATCCTGGGCGAGATCAAGCGCCACTTCCGCGACAAGGGCTGGTCGGTCCGCGTGCCGAGGCGCCTGCAGGAGCTCTCCGCCAAGGTCAACCAGGCGTCCGAGGAGCTCACCAACGAGCTCTCGCGCAGCCCGTCCGTGGCCGAGGTCGCCGAGCGCCTGGGCGTGAGCGTCGACGAGGTCCTCGAGGCCATGGAGTCCTCGAGCGCCTACAGCTCCGTCCCGCTCGAGGGCGACGGGGGAGGAGACGAGGACAGCCCCTCCGTGATCGACACCTTCGCGACCGAGGACGCCGAGCTCGCGGGCGCCGACGACCGCATCGACCTGGAGGAGGCCATCTCCAGCTTCTCGCCTCGCGAGCAGGAGGTGCTGCGCCTGCGCTTCTCCGACGGGCTCACCCAGGCCCAAATCGCCGAGCGCCTGGGCGAGCCCGTCGGAGAAGCGCAGGCGCAGCACCTCCTG
>SUUD01000105.1 GCA_015062715.1 Olsenella sp.
CCGGTCGCGTCCGCCTCAAGCTCGTCCAGGAGGCACAGGCCAAGAACGACGAGATGAACCAGGTCATCAACGAGACGCTCTCGGTCTCGGGGTCGCTGCTCATGAAGATGTTCACGCGCGAGGACAAGGAGTACGAGAACTTCGTGCACGTGAACGAGGAGGTCACCGACATCTCCCTGCGCGAGAGCCGCTCGGGCTCGTGGTTCCGCGTCGCCATGGGCATGTTCACCCAGCTGGGACCCCTGCTCATCTACTTCGCGGGCGGCCTCTTCATCATCGAGCGCCTCGACCCCACGCTGACCGTTGGTACCGTGACTGCCACGGTCTCGCTCGTGAACCGCCTCTACCGACCGGTCGAGAACCTCATGAACCTCTCGGTGAGCTTCACGCGCTCGCTCGCCATGTTCACACGCATCTTCGACTACCTCGACCGCGAGGCAACGATCGTCTCGCCCAAGGACGGGGCCACGCCCGACATGCACGAGGCCGAGATTGTCTACGACCACGTCGCCTTTGGCTACGACGATGCCGACGACCTCCTGCTCACGGACGTCAACTTCACCGTTCCCGGCGGCAAGATGTACGCCATCGTGGGACCGTCCGGATCTGGCAAGTCCACGGTGGTCAACCTCATCCCGCGCCTCTACGACGTGAAGGGCGGCGCGGTGCGTGTCGCCGGCGTGGACGTGCGCGACTACGACCTCGAGTACCTGCGCGCGAACATCGGCGTGGTCACGCAGGAGGCCTACCTCTTCAACGGGACCATCCTCGACAACCTGCGCTATGCCAACGACGAGGCCACGATGGAGCAGATCGAGCAGGCCTGCCGCATCGCCAACATCTACGACTTCGTCCAGAACCAGCCCAATGGCTTCGACACCGAGGTGGGCAACCGCGGCCTCAAGCTATCCGGCGGAGAGAAGCAGCGCCTTTCCATCGCGCGCGTCGTGCTCAAGGACCCCAAGGTCCTCATCCTCGACGAGGCAACGAGCGCCCTCGACTCCATCTCCGAGCAGGCCATCCAGGACGCGCTCGAGCAGCTCATGGTGGGGCGCACGTCCATCGTCATCGCGCACCGCCTCTCGACCATCCTCAAGGCCGACAAGATCCTGGTGGTCAAGGGTGGCGTCATCGCCGAGCAGGGCACGCACGAGGAGCTGCTCGCCGCGGGCGGCGTGTACCACGAGCTGTACGAGACGCAGTTCAGGACCGCCATCGAGAGCGAGCGCTCGGGTTCCGGCCGCACAGGCAACCTTGACATCCAGGCGCTTTCCACGACCTTCGACGTCCGCGAGGTCCACGACTCGGCCGTGACCGACGTGCAGCTGCTCGCGCGCTCCAACCGCCGCTACTGGCGCGAGCTGGGCGAGCGTCCCACAAGGGCGGCCATGACCGCAATCATCAAGGACGTGCCCGAGGGCGCCACCGAGAAGCACTTCCTGGGCTTCTACGACGAGGACGACGAGCTCGTGGCCGTGATGGACCTCATCTGCGGCTATCCCGACTCTACCGGGGCGCTCGTCCGCTGGTTCACGGTCGCCGCGGACCGGCATCGCCAGGGCATCGGGAGCCAGCTCTTCGCCGACGTTCGCGCGGCACTCGCGGCACAGGGCGTCACGCACCTCATGCTGCAGGTCCCCGACCACGAGGGGTCGCTCGACTTCTGGGTTGAGCAGGGCTTCACGCCAACCGGCGAGCGCAACGAGGACGGCCGCTGGCCAACCGTGACGCTGGCACGCGACATCTAGCGCGCCGGAACAAGCTGTCCGGCGCACCCTGCCCTACCGCCACGCGTCTAGAACTGGCCGTTGTCGTTGACGGGGACCTGGTCGGGATCGAGGTGCTGCACCACGTCCCAGTGCTCCGCGAGCATGCCGTTCTCCATGCGGTAGATGTCGCAGACCTTGTTGACGCCAAAGTCGACGGTGCACTTGAAGAAGACCATCACGAGGTCGCCCTCCTCCACCATGTGGACGATCTCCATCTTGGGGTGGGCGGCGAAGAAGCGCTCGCAGAAGCGCGCGAAGCCGTCGCGGCCATCCTCCACGGTGGGGTTGTGCTGCTTGTAGGTGGGCAGCATGTACTCGTCGAGCTTGCTGGTGTCCCACGCATTGAACACCTCGTCGTAGAACTTGGCGACAATCTCCTTGTTGGTCATCTCATCATCCCTTCGAGAAGAACGGGGCGTCGGCGGGACGGTACGGGCGCCGTCGCGCCGGGTCGTCTTGCACATGCATGTGCCCCTCGGCCTCGTGCCATTTGACAGTGTAGCCCGCGCCATGCGCGCAGAAGACCGAGTCGGGGGTGTTGGGCAGGTCTGCCTCGGGATTGTAGGCCGTCGCCTCGATGACCTGCTCCGCGTTATGGCAGTGCTCATAGCCGGCAAATACCGTCGAGAGGCGTCCCTCACCTCCCGTGTAGGCAGCCACGTCGAGCGCATAGTCGCCCAGCTCAGATGCGGGAACCGTGCCCTCGATCACCATGAGCTCCCCGTGTGCCTGTGGCGCCGAGAACCGCGCGCACATGCGCGTGAGGTCAGCAAGGGCACGGCCCACCTTGTCGCCCGGCACCTCCAGCTCAAAGCGATACCACGGCTCGAGCAGCACCGCATTGCCCTGCTTGCGGGCCACCATGAGCGCCTGCCGTATGGCGCGGTAGGTGGCCTGCCTAAAGTCGCCGCCCTCGGTGTGCTTGGGATGCGCGCGGCCACTCACCAGCGTGATGCGGACGTCGGTTATGGGGGCTCCGATGAGCGCACCCTTGTGCGGGCGCTCCATGGCATTGGTGAGGATGAGGCGCTGCCAGTTGAGGTCGAGGTCGTCGGTGGGGCACACGGTCCCAAACTCCACGCCCGCACCCGCAGGCAGCGGCTCCAGCAGTAGGTGGGCCTCGGCATAGTGCCGCAGCGGCTCAAAGTGGCCATAGCCCATGACCGGCTCCGCAATGGTCTCCTTGTAGAGAATGGACCCCTGGCCAAAGGCGACCTGCGCGCCAAGCCGCTCAGCGAGTCGCTCGCGCACCACCTCGAGCTGCACCGCGCCCATGAGCATGAGGCGCATCTCGTCCAGGTCCTCGTCCCAGGCCACCCCCAGCATGGGATCCTCGTCGGCAAGCTCGCGCAAGGCCGAGAAGACCGCATGCTCGTCGAGCGGGCCGGGCTCCACCCGATACGAGAGCACCGGGGCCAGGACGGGCCGCGCCTGAGGCGGCTCTGCCCCCAGCACGTCCCCGGGAACCACATGCGAAAGCCCCGTGATGGCACAGACCTGCCCGGCCACGGCCTCGCCCACCAGCTCGAACCTGGCACCGGCGTAGACGCGCACCTGGTTTGCCTTCTCGGCCCACGGGCCATCCGCCCCAACGCCCGCAAGCTGGTCCTTCGCACGCAGCGAGCCGCCCGTCACCTTGAGCCAGGTGACGCGCTCGCCCTTCTCGTGGGTAACCTTGTACACGCGGGCGGCGAACTCCTGCGGATAGGCGCGATCCGGCGCGAGCCACGCAAGGAAGTCGAGAAGGCCGTCAATGCCCTCGTCACGCAGGGCGGAGCCAAAGAGCGCCGGGGTGACCTTGCGCTCGAGCACCAGGCGGCGCAGGGTGTCGTCGGACAGGGACCCAGACTCGAGGTACTCGTCGAGCGCGGTCTCGTCCGTTGCCGCGGCGGCCTCGTGCAGGCCCGGTTCGCCCCGGTCCGAGCAGTCAAGGCACGTGTCCGAAAGGCGGTCGTGCAGCTGGGAAAGGACCGCCTGCCCATCCATTCCCGGCAGGTCCATCTTGTTCACGAAGACGACCGTGGGAACGCCATGACGCTCCAGCAGGTTCCAGAGCGTCGACGTGTGGCCGGTCACGCCGTCATTGGCGCCAACCACCAGCACCGCGCAGTCAAGTACCGCGAGGGTCCGCTCGGTCTCGGCGCAAAAGTCGACGTGTCCCGGGGTGTCGAGCAGCGTCAGGCGAGCGCCGTCGTGCTCGAGGGGCGCCTGGGACGAGAAGATCGTGATGCCGCGGGAGCGCTCGATCCGGTCGGTGTCCAGGTGCGTGTCGCCATGGTCGACCCTGCCCGCAGAGCGAATCGCCCCGGCATGGAGGAGCAGCCCCTCGGCAAGGGTTGTCTTGCCCGCGTCAACGTGCGCGAGCAGCCCCACGATCGCTTGTCTCACCTGCTCCTCCCCTCTTCGCGGCATCGATTATATCGGGCTGGGGACAACTGCCCTAGAATGGCAGCAAAACCCAGGGAGGTACGCCATGCCGAAGATCGACAACCTGCTCGTCGTCCTGCCGGTCTGCCCCGCTCACGTCGAGCGCCTGCACGCTGCGGCAGGGTCGCCCAGCATCGCCGTCCGCGCGCCCGGCGAGGCCACGCCGGAGGACGTCCGCACCGCAGACGTCATCGTGGGCAACGTGCCTCCCGCCCTGCTCGCGCATGCGGGGTCGCTGCGCTGGATGCAGCTCTCGTCTGCGGGCTACGACGCCTACGTGCGACCCGGCGTGCTTCCCGAGGACGCCCTGCTCACCTGCAGCGTCGGTGCCTATGGGCAGGCGGTCTCGGAGCATCTGGCCGTGATGGTCCTCATGCTCCAGAAGAAGCTGCACCTCTACCGCGACGACCAGCGCGACGGCGCGGCGCGCTGGAGCGACCACGGGGTGGTGGCCAGCCCGGCAGGAGCGCAGGTGCTCGTCCTGGGCACGGGAAACATCGGGGCGCACTTCGCCACCTTCTTCCATGCCCTCGGCGCGCACGTGACCGGCGCCTTTCACCACCTGCCCGCACAGGCGCCCGCCTGCTACGACGAGGTCCGCTCCTTCGACGAGCTTGAGCACCTGCTGCCCATGGCCGACGTGGTCGCCGCCTTCCTCCCCAGCACGCCCGAGACGCGCGGCCTGGTCGACGCCGACTTCCTCGCGCGCATGAGGCCGGGGGCAATCCTCGCCAACGGCGGCCGCGGGGACCTCGTCGACACCGATGCCCTAGTCGAGGCGCTCGAATCCGGCCAGGTGGGCGGTGCCGCCCTCGACGTCACCAACCCCGAGCCGCTCCCCACCGACCACCCCCTCTGGAACTGCGAGAACGCCCTCGTCACCCCACACGTCTCGGGCTTCTGGCACCTCCCCGTCACCCTCGAGAACGTCGTGGACATCTGCGAGGACAACCAGCGTCGCTACGTCGCCGACGAGCCCCTGCGCAACCTCGTGTCACGCTGACCACTAAGGAGTCCCATGAACATCCAGATCTTTGGCAGCAAGAAGAGCAACGACTCCAAGAAGGCCGAGCGCTGGTTCAAGGAGCGCCGCATCAAGTTCCAGTACATAAACCTCGTCGAGAAGGGCCTCTCCGCAGGCGAGCTGCGCTCGGTCGCCCAGGCGGTGGGCGGACTCGACGCCCTCATCGACGACAACGCGAAGGACGCCTATGCCGTCGCGCTCGTCCGGCACACGCCCGCATCGATGCTCGAGGGCGTCCTTCTCGAGAACCAGCAGGTCCTGCGCACGCCCATCGTGCGCAACGGCCGGCAGGCCACCGTGGGCTACGCGCCCGACGTCTGGGGCGGCTGGGAATAGGCCGGCCCTTACCCAACAGCGAACGCCGACATGGAACATCGCGTTTCCTTTGCGTGTGTTTGCTGGGCTCGGCGCTGCCAACCAGCCCCCAGCGTGCTAGAGTCTTGGTGTCACAACACGCGCTGTGACTGACGGAGATTCGTGGGACACCACGGTGGAGCAGCGCGAACGCAAACAGCCGACCGTCTGGGCAAGCCGACCTCGATACATGCACGGGGCCGGCTTGATTGGTAAAAGAGGAGGAATGCCATGCAAGATCTGACCGAGCTCCTGCGCAACAACCCCTACCCCGGACGCGGCATCGTGGTGGGCAAGGACTGCGTCTACTACTGGATCATGGGGCGTAGCTTCAACAGCCGCAACCGCATCTTCTCGCTCACCGAGGACGGCATCCAGACCGAGGCGCACCAGCCCGAGCTGGTCGAGGACCCCTCCCTCATCATCTACCACCCCGTGCGCACCATGGGCGACGCCCTCGTGGTCACCAACGGCGACCAGACCGACACCATCGTCGAGAAGGGCAGCTTCCGCGACGGCTGCATGGCCCGCGAGTTCGAGCCCGACGCCCCCAACTTCACCCCGCGCATCTCGGCGATCGTGAACGCCGACGGTTCCTTCGAGCTCTCCATCCTCAAGCACCAGGAGAGCGGCCGCTGCCTGCGCGAGTTCTTTGCCTACGAGGGCGCCGACGAGGGCGTGGGCTACTTCATCTCCACCTACGTGGGCGACGGCAACCCCCTGCCCACCTTCTCCGGGGAGCCCATCGAGGTCGCCCTTGCCGGGCCCGACGAGGTCTGGGCCGCCCTCAACGAGGACAACAAGGTCTCGATGTACAGCAACGTCAATGGCGAGGTTCGCCTGTTCAACAAGCACCTCGGCGACTAGCGTCAAGCGTCGCGCAGCGACGCACTGTGTTTTTCAACCGCCAGCGGCACGGGCTTTTGGTTGGCATAACGAGCTTGAGCTCAGCCGCACGGTTCTCTTCTGCGGAGTGTGCATCTTGTCCTCAGGCGCAGTTCCGCAGCGCGTCCTCTGCGCGAGGACTGTTTGAGCACTGAGGACAAGATGCACACTACGATGAAGGGATTCTCGATGAACGAACTCGAGCTCAAGTACGGCATGAACCCCAACCAGAAGCCCGCCCGCATCTTCATGAAGGACGGCAGCGACCTGCCCGTCACCGTCCTGCAGGGCCGCCCCGGCTTCATCAACTTCCTTGACGCCCTCAACTCCTGGCAGCTCGTCCGCGAGCTCAAGGAGGCCACCGGCATGCCCGCCGCCGCGAGCTTCAAGCACGTCTCGCCCGCCGGCGCCGCCGTGGGCAAGCCCCTCTCGGCCATCGACCGCCAGATCTACTTCGTGCCCGACGACATGCCCGAGCCCTCTCCCATCGCCTGCGCCTACATCCGCGCGCGCGGCGCCGA
>SUUD01000106.1 GCA_015062715.1 Olsenella sp.
GACCGTGACCGATAGGTTCGTGAGCCCCGGCATGCTCAAGAGCGACCTGCGCAGGTGGTGGCCGTTGTGGCTCGCCTACGGCGTCGCGCTCTTCCTTGTGCTCGTGGTCCCCGTCTACAGCACGGTGAACGGCCTCGTCGCCCACCATGCGGGCCCGAGGGAGATCGCGGATTCCCTTGACGGCATGTGGGGGCTGCTGCGCGCGGAGGCGCTCCTTCTGGCCCTCGCCGCCTCGGGGGCTGTCGCGCTGGCCCTGAACGAGCACCTCTTCGACGCGCCCGCCGCCACGTTCGTGGGCGCCCTGCCGCTGCGTCGGCGCTGCGTGTATGCGACCAAGTACCTCGCGGGCCTCGTCGTGCTGCTCGTGGTCCCCGCCCTTGCCGCAGCATGCCTGCTGCCGCTTCACGCCGTGGCCCCGCAGGCCTTCCGCCTGGTCCTGGTGTGCCGCTGGTATGTGCTGACGGCCGCCTACAGCCTCGTGTTCTATGCGCTCGCCGTCCTCGCCTGCCAGCTCGCGGGCTCGCGCCCGGTCGCCCTGCTGCTCTATTGCGTGCTCAACTTCCTGGTGGTGTGCCTGGAGGTCGCCCTGCGCATGGTGGTGTCCGACATGCTCTATGGCGTGGGGATGGGCAAGATCTCGTTCGACTGGATGTCGCCCCCGGTTCGCCTGGCGCAGATGACGCTCGGCGGCGCGGGCGGTGGCCTTGGTGGGCTCGCGGCCTTCCAGTGGCGTGCGATCGCGGCCTACCTCGCGGCGTCGGTGGTGGTGGCGCTGTTCGCGGGCTGGCTCTACGAGAGGCGTGACCTGGAGGTCGCCGGCAGCAGCATAGCCTTCGACTCGCTGCGCCCCATCCTCAGGTACCTCGCGGGCATCTCCATGGCCCTGCTCTTCGGGGGCGTGCTGTGTGCGCTGGGCGACCTGCACGGGACGGTGCACCAGCACCTTGGCGCGGGCGGGTACCTCGCGTTCCTCGCGGCGCTCGCGGCAGGGGGCTTCCTGGGCCTGCTCTTCTCCGAGATGATCATGGTCCGCAGCACGCACGTGCTGGGAAGCTGCTGGAAGGGCGGCCTGGCTCTTGCCCTCGCCGCGGCCTGCCTGGTGGGCGTCTGCTTCTTTGACGCGTTTGGCGTCGTCGGCCGTGTGCCGGACCCGTCGCAGGTCGAGTGCGTGACCATCCGGGGAAGCTACCAGAGCGAGGCGGCGTCCATCACGTCCGAGCAGGGCGTGCGCGAGGTGTGCGATCTGCACCGCGACGTCCTCGCACTGGACGGCACGACGGGCCCGGATGACGGCCAGGACACGTTCTACCTCGACCTCACGTACGAGCTCGAGGGCGGGGAGACGCTCGTCCGCCTCTATCCCGTCCAGAACAACTACTTTGCCGAGGGCCCGGAGCCAAAGGACGAGGGGGCGCAGATCGTCGGCCGCTTCGCCGCCCTGTGCAACAGCCCCGAGGGCCGCGAGTCCCGTTTTGCCGACGTGCTCGACACCGACGGGCTGGGCGAGGTTACCCTCGAATACGACCAGGGGAACGGCGAGTACGTCAGCGTCACCCTCTCGGCGGACGAGCGGCGCGACCTCGTGGAGCATGCGCTGCGCCAGGACCTGATGGAGGAGGGCCTGGGCGAGGTGTTCGTCGACCTCTACCCGGTGGAGTATGCGGGGAGGGAGGTGCTGCTCGCGCTCTATGCGGACGACGCGGGCGATGACCCCGAGGACTACGCCACCTACCTGTATGGCTTCCAGGTGAGCGAGGAGAGCTCGCCCAACACGGCCGCCTGGGTGCGCGAGCACTACCCGCAGGCATGGGGAGGGTAGGACCCCGGCCGGGTCGCCTCCTGCCGCTCGCGCCGGGGACGCTCCGGATTTCCTACAGAAGAGTCGAGCCGCGGGTACCCGGCCAACCGCAGTTGTGACATAGTGTCAGGTGCGACCTGAAACGACCCTTGAATGACCGGAAAGACTCCTGAGAGGTTGCCATGTCAGAGGACGAGAAGCTCAAGATTCCCCAGATCGACCTTGCCGATTCCCCGGGCGAGACCAGCGTCATGCCCGCCGCTGCCTCGTCGGTCCCGGCGGTCGACGTCATGACGACGGAGCTCACCGAGGAGGAGCTCGACGAGCAGCTTGCCTACGAGCAGCTCGAGCGCCATCGCAAGCAGCGCCGCCGCAAGAAGCGCATCCGCATCGGCATCGCGGCTGCCCTGGGCATCGCGGCCGCCGCGGCGTGGTTCCTCACGCATCCGCCCGTGCCGGACGAGGCCGACGTGTGGCAGCCCGTCACCGCCTATGCCTACCAGGGCGACTTCGTGACCGACGTCTCGTCGAACGGTGCCACGCAGCCGCTCAAGCTCACCGTGGTGACCCCCGAGGTCGACGGTATCATCCAGGACGTGCGCATCGCCGAGGGCCAGCAGGTGGCCGAGGGCGACGTGCTCTTCACCATCAAGAACGACGACCTGGACCGCGCGGTGGCCGAGGCCGCGCGCGGTGTGAGCTCCGCGCAGTCCGGCGTCAACAGCGCGTACACTGCCCGTGCCGACGCCGCAAGCGTGCGCAGCGAGGCCTGGGACGAGTACGACCGCAAGTACGACCAGTACGAGCAGGCCTACAAGCAGTACGAGCAGGACCTGAAGAAGTACCCTGAGCTGGTCAAGGAGTACGAGCAGAAGCTCAAGGAGTACCAGGAGCAGCTGGCGCAGTACAACAGCGCATTTTGGGCTTGGTATGTGGCACGCAATAACTCTCAGAACAAGGTTCCTGAGGGCGATCCCAGCACCATGACTCCGGAAGAAATCGAAAAGTATAACGAGGAATGCGAGAAGTACGAGGCGTCCCTCGAGTATGAGCGCAAGCAGTATGAGACGGTAGCGGGCGGAAGGCCCATCCCGCCCGAGAAGCCGGCCGAACCCACGCCGCCCACGCCTCCCGACCCGCCGGCAGACGCCGAGCTCCTCTCGGCAGTCCACGGGGCCGATGACGGCATCAACTCCGCGGCCCAGGGCCTCGAGGGCGCCCAGGAGTCGCTCTCCCAGGCGCAGGAGACCGCCGACAAGCGCACCGTCAAGGCGCCCGCCACGGGCACCGTCATCGCCATGAACGCCGTCGAGGGCGCCAGCACCGCCGGCGGCCAGGGCACCGGCGCGCTCGTCCAGATCGCCGACCTCTCCCAGATGAAGGTGACCGTCGAGGTCAACGAGATCGACATCCGCAACATCGAGGTCGGCCAGAGGGCGACCGCCACCTTCGCGGCGCTTCCCGGCGTCGAGCTCGAGGCCGTGGTCGAGCGCATCGCCTCGACGGCCTCCGGTTCCGTGGGCGGCGAGGGCTACGGCGGCGGTGGCGGCGTGGTCACCTATGCCGTCGACCTGCTCATCCCCAAGCCCGACAAGGAGCTCAAGCCGGGCATGACCGCCACGGTCGTCATCCGCACCCAGTACGTGCCCGACACGGTCATCGTCCCCGTGGCCGCCCTCGTCGACAACGGCGACGGCACCTACGCGGTCGAGGTCGTCACGGACGAGGAGACCTGGGAGAGCGAGCTGCGCCCGGTCGAGGTCATCGCCCAGAACACCAGTGAGGCCGCCATCAAGGGCGACGTCGCCGATGGCGACCAGGTGCTCATGGGCGATGCGGGCTACGACGACATGGGCGGCGACGACATGGCGTATGCGGGCTAGCATGGCGACCCCCGTCATCGACGTCCGAGGCGTCCACCGCATCTACGAGTCCGAGGCTGGCTTCACGCACGCGCTGCGCGGCGTGACGCTCACGGTCGCGCGCGGCGAGTTCCTCTGCATCATGGGCCCGTCAGGGTCGGGCAAGTCCACCCTCATGAACGTCCTGGGCTGCCTCGACTCACCCACGTCGGGCACCTACCTGCTCGAGGGCCTCGACGTCTCCAAGCTCGATGACGACGAGCTCGCCGAGATCCGCGCCACGCGCATCGGCTTCGTCTTCCAGAGCTTCAACCTGCTGCCGCGCTCGACGGTCATCCGCAATGTTGTGCTGCCGCTCATCTACTCGGACGTGCCCGTCGCCGAGCGCGAGGAGCGGGCGATGAAGGCGCTGCGCGCGGTGTCGCTGCCGGTCGAGTACTACGACCACAAGTCCAACGAGCTGTCGGGCGGCCAGATGCAGCGCGTCGCCATCGCACGGGCCCTCGTCAACGACCCTGCCATCATCCTCGCCGACGAGCCTACGGGCAACCTCGACTCCGCGACGAGCGAGATGGTCCTCAAGACCTTCAAGCGCCTGCGCGACACGGGCAAGACCATCGTGCTCATCACCCACGACCCCGAGGTCGCCGACTGGGCGGACCGCACGGTGCACATCCGCGACGGCAAGCTGCTCACCGACGAGCAGGAGCGCGCGCTCGTGGCGGCGAGCTCACGCCAGGGAAGGGGGCACACGTGAGGACGCGCGACATCCTCCACGAGACCTGGTCGGCGCTCGACGCCAACCGCGGGCGCAGCGCGCTCACCGTCCTGGGCATCGTCATCGGCATCGCGGCGGTGATCGCCATGACCTCGCTCATCGGCGGCGTGCGCCAGTCGCTCATGGGCGAGCTGGGGCTGGACCAGGCACGTCTCATCTACATCTGGATCTGGGGCGAGAGGCCCATGACCTTCGACGACATCGAGCGCATCGAGCGCAACGTCCCGGGCTATGACTTCGTGACCGGCACCACCTGGGCAAACGCGCAGGTCTCGAGCGACACCAAGCAGGTGGACGGCCAGATCCAGGGCGTCAAGGGCGTGTACTTCCAGGCCATGGGCACGCGGTTCGCCCAGGGCCGTGGCTTCACGGATGCCGAGGAGGCCTCGGGCGCGCTCATGGCCGTCATGGACCAGGGGTCGGTGCGCACGCTCTTTGGCAGCTCCGACGAGCAGGTCGTGGGCAGGACCATCAAGGTCGGCAACGACCAGTACACGATCGTGGGCGTCACCGAGTCGCAGAACATGGGCCGCGGTGGCGACTATGTCCAGCTCTACCTGCCCTTCACCACGGTGACCAACCGCATCACCGGGTGGGAGTACATCGACCAGTGCTTTGGCTTCGCCTCCGAGGACACGGACATCGACCAGCTGGTCGAGCGCACCAAGAACTACGTCATGAGCTACTACGGCTACACCGAGGACGGAGACAACGGCGGCGTCGAGATCCAGTCGATGAAGGCCCAGATCGAGATGGTCAACTCGACCATGGCAAGCTTCTCGCTGCTCATGAGCGCCATCGCGGGCATATCGCTTCTGGTCGGCGGCATCGGCATCATGAACATGATGCTCACCAACGTGACCGAGCGCATCCGCGAGATCGGCCTGCGCAAGGCCCTGGGTGCCCGCGCGTCCGACATCACCAAGCAGTTCCTGGTCGAGTCGATCTTCCTGTGCCTCGCGGGCGGCATCATCGGCATCGTCGTGGGCTACCTGAGCGCGCTTCTGCTCTCCGGCGTCGCCGGGAGCCTCATGGAGGTCGAGGGGCTCAGGCCTGTCATCGACGTGCAGACCGTGCTTCTTGCCACGGGCATCTGCGTGGGCATCGGGATCCTCTTTGGCTACGGGCCCGCGCGCCGCGCCGCCAAGCTTGACCCGGTCGAGTCGCTCCACTACCAGTAGCCCTCCGTCCCCAATGACAGGAAATAGGCTGTGCCCGAAAAGCCAATGCCACAAGAAGGCGGCGGGACCCGAAGGCCCCGCCGCCATGCATGTCAACGAGTGGTGGGATGTCCCGCTACTCCTTCTCGCCCTTGACGGAGGCGTAGAACTTGCACTGCGGGAAGACTTCCTTGATGGTGCACCCGTGCACAAACGGGATGGAGAGGAACTCGTCCAGGGTGGGGCAGAGGTCCGTGCAGTCGACGTAGTGGTCCTTGTGATTGCGCTTGCTGGTGTCCTGTGCACGCCAAGCCTCGAAGTTGGCATCGGTGATGTAGTAGATGTTGGAGTCGATGCGCATGTAGATCGAGTGATTGTGGTGCAGGTAGTCGACCAGACCCTCGTAGTCCAGATCGAGGACCTCTTCCGCGCGCTTACCCATGGCATGTCCTTTCCCTCGGGTGCGAACAGTTCCACTTCCTCACATCTTACCGCCCCGGAGCGTGATTCAGACAGACGAACCTGAAATCATAGGCAAACGTGCCAAAGCAATCCTCGCTGCGAAGAACGCGCAGGTACGGCGTTATCCCGCAAGACCGTTTGCCCCCATGGCACACCGGCTAGGCGAGAATGGCCCTCTCGAGGGAGGCGGCGTCGTCGACGATGGTGGTGGCGCCGCTCTCGAGCAGGACGTCGACGCCGCGGAATCCCCAGGAGACGGAGATGCAGGCCAGGCCGCTGTTCGCCGCGGTCTTGATGTCGACGTCGGAGTCGCCGACGTAGACGGTGGTGGCGGGGTCGGCGCCCAGCTCGTCCATGATGGCGTGGATGGACTCGGGGGAGGGCTTGCGCGGCACGCCCGCCCGCTCGCCCACGGCGAGGTCCACGAGCCCCTCGAAGTACTGGTGGGCAAGGGTCTGCACGGCGAAGTCGCCCTTGTTCGAGGAGATGGCGCAGCGCACTCCCGCGCCGCGCAGGTTGGCGAGCATCTCGAGGATGCCGTCGTAGGGCTTCGTGAGGTTGGCGCAGTTGTCGGCATAGAAGGCCTTGAACTCGTCGGTGACCTGGTCGACGAGCTCGACGGGGGAGCCCTCGGGCACGGACCGCTCGATGAGCTTCCGGATGCCGTCGCCCACGCTCGCACGGGTCTGCTCGAGGGTGCGCAGCGGCAGGTCAAAAGCCGCCAGCGCGTGGTTCGTCGCCTCGGCGAGGTCGCCGATGGTGTCGAGCAGGGTCCCGTCGAGGTCGAAGATCGCCGTCTGGTACATGAGTCCTCCCAACCGCGCGGTCCGTCCCGCGCACGCAGCATGCCAGTCGATATAATCCCACACGGAGGGGACGTCCCC
>SUUD01000107.1 GCA_015062715.1 Olsenella sp.
GAGCAGGCCGAGGCCGAGCTTGCCAAGAAGGGCCTGATAGGCGTCGCGGGCGCCAACGTGAACGATGACCTCATCGAGGCCGGGCACGTGGCCAAGCAGTCCCCCACCGCCGGCTCCACCGCCAAGGAAGGCGACACCGTCACCTACCAGATCTCGCTGGGAACCGAGAACGTGCCCGTCCCCGAGGTCATCGGCTACTACGAGAGCTCTGCCGTCACCATGCTCCAGGAGGCGGGCTTCAACGTGGCCTACAACGCCCAGCAGTACAACGACTACTACGCCGCGGGCGTGGTCATGGACGCCTCGCCCACCGGCACCCAGCCCAAGGGGACGACCGTCTACATCACCGTGTCCCTGGGCCCCGAGCCCTCGAGCGAGCCCGACCCCGGCACCGACACCGGTGGCGACACGGGTGGTAACACCGGCGGGGACACCGGAGGGGACACGGGTGGCGACACCGGCGGAGACACCGGTGGCGAAACGGGTGGTGACACCGGCGGCGAGGGATAGACCACCGCTCAAACCCTCGCTCGACAGGGGCCTTGCCAGGCGATCAGTGCCCGCGAGGCCCCTTTTGTCTCACCGAGCTCGGCGCTCGCTTCGCTCGCTCATTCGTTGCGCTCATGACTCGCTCTTGTGAGACAAAAGGGGCCTCGCGGCATCATGTCCCGCTGGCCCGCCTCCCTCGTATGTGACGCGTCCTAGCGCATCCGATGCGACAGCTCGACGTACGAGGCGGCGTTGGCCCGGTTGGCCTCGACCTCGTCGTCACGCAGCGCACGAACGACCCTGGCCGGGCTGCCGAAGGCCATCTGGCCGTCGGGGATGACGGTTCCCTGCGTGACGAGCGCGCCGGCGCCGATGATGCAGTCGCGCCCGATGCGTGCGCCGTCGAGGATGACGGACCCCATGCCGATGAGGCTGTTGTCGCCCACCGTGCAGCCATGGACGATGGCGCCGTGACCCACGGTGACCCCCTCGCCCAGGACCACGGGATGCCCGGCGCTCACATGGACGACCGCGTTGTCCTGGACGTTCGTGCGGGCGCCAATGGTCACCGGCGCCTCGTCGGCCCTGATGACGGCGTTGTACCAGACCGAGCAGTCGGGCTCGAGCGTGACATCGCCCACGACGTGCGCTCCTGGCGCCATCCAGGCGCCCCTCTCGGTATCAGACATGCCTGCGCTCCTCCCTGGCGGCGTTGACGCGCGCCGCCCGACTCTTTCAGCCAAGGGACGTTATACCCACTTCGCGTGAAGGTCCCGTTTACGCCAGGCGGTTTCTGAGCTGCCCGCAGGCGGCGGCGATGTCGTCGCCGCGCGGCGCATCCCCTCCCGTGTCCGCAATCGAAAGCAGGCCAGACGCCTTGCTGCGTCTGGCCTGCAGATGCTCTGGTGCCCCCGAGCCGATTCGAACGGCTGACACCCGCTTTAGGAGAGCGGTGCTCTATCCCCTGAGCTACGAGGGCGTGCGTGCGCCAACGGCGCCTTGCCATTCTAGCACCTACCGCTCGTCTCGTGCCACACGAGTCACGGGTGCATGGAAACGTCCTACTCGGAGCCCTCCTCGGACGGGGCCGGTTCCTCCTTCTTGGCGCGCCCGAAGAGGCCCTGCTTCTTCTTTGCGGCGCGGGCGAAGGCCTCGTCGCGCAGGATCTCGTCGATGCGCCTGTCGGACATGGCGTTGACCTTCTCCTCCATGGCCATGCGCTGCTTGCGCAGCTTGACCCAGTCGAAGATGAAGGAGCCGATCACGCACACGTAGGCGAGGACCAGGCAGGCGATGGACACCTTGCCCATGGGGGCGTCGATGCTGCGCGCGTCCTCGGGGGCGAGCAGCAGGACGACCCAGCTCAGGATGGTGAGCGCGAGGCCGACGACCAGGACGACGCCCCAGACGACGCGACCGCGCGCGTATGCGGGGTCCTTCTTGAGCAGGACGTTGGTGGCCGCCGCGTTGCGGTTGCGCGCGTTGCGCTCCTCATGCTCGGCACGCTTGCGCTCCTCCTTGGTGAGGGCGCGCCCGCCGCTCTTGGCCTCGGAGGTGGCCATGCGGACGGTCGAGGCCGCGGCCGACTTGGGCTTGGCGCGGGCCGCCGAGCGCTTGATGGCGCCGGTCTTCTCGCCGGTGGTGTTGCGGGGGTTCGATGCGCTGCGCTGGGACATGTGGACTACGACTCCTTCATGGGCTGGAACTCGGTGCCGGTGATGATCTGGAAGGCCTCCTGATAGCGGGACGCGGTGCCCGCGATGACCTCGGCGGGGAGGTGCGGCGGCTCGCCCGTCATGTCCCAGTTGGCCTTGAGCCAGTCGCGGACGTACTGCTTGTCGTAGCTGGGCTGGACGGCGCCGGGCGCGTAGCCCTCGGCGGGCCAGAAGCGGCTGGAGTCGGGCGTGAGGCACTCGTCGATGATGGTGAGCTGGCCGTCGATGAGGCCGAACTCGAACTTGGTGTCGGCGATGATGATGCCGCGCGTGGCCGCGTACTCGGCCGCGGCCTTGTAGATGGCGAGCGACGCGTCGCGCAGCTGGGCGGCGAGGTCGTCGCCCACGATCTGGGCGCAGCGCTCGAACGAGATGTTCTCGTCGTGGTCGCCCAGCTCGGCCTTGGTGGAGGGCGTGAAGATGGGCTCGGGGAGCTGCGAGGCCTCGGTCAGGCCCTCGGGGAGGCGGATGCCGCACACGGTGCCGTCGAGGTCATAGGTCTTCTTGCCGCTGCCGGTGAGGTAGCCGCGGACGATGCACTCGATGGGCAGGGTCTGGGCCTTCTTGACCAGCATGGAGCGGCCGGTGAGGTAGTCGGCGTAGGGGGCGAACTCCTTGGGGAAGTCCGCCGGGTCGAGCGAGATCACGTGGTTGGGGACGAGGTCGGCGAACTTGTCGAACCAGAAGGCCGAGATGCGCGTGAGGACCTCGCCCTTGTGGGGGATCTCGTCGGGGAGGATGAAGTCGAACGCGCTGATGCGGTCGCTCGCGACCATGAGCAGGCTGTCGCCGCAATCGTAGATGTCGCGAACCTTGCCGTGGGAGTCGGGCCTGATGTCCATGGGTGCCATAGGGGAGCTCCCCCTTTCTAGCGTCGTCGTGCGTATGCAGTCAAGGGATGATTGTACCGCAGGCAGGCAGGTGCGTGGGACGAGGGGACGGCCGCCCCCAGCTTCGTCACTGCCCCTGCTGGACGAGGGGGAGGTGCAGCGTGAACGTGGTGCCCTTGCCCAGCTCGGAGTCGACCGAGACGTGCCCGTGGTGCTTGTCGGCGATCTCCTTGGTGACGGAGAGGCCCACGCCAAGGCCGCCGCTCGCCTGGACGCGGCTCGCGTCCGAGCGCCAGAAGCGGTTGAAGACGCGCGAGAGGTCCTCGGGCGCGATGCCGATGCCGGTGTCCGCCACGCTGATGAGCACGTCGTTGCGGTCCTCGGCCACCTTGACCACGACCCAGCCGCCCTCGGGGGTGTAGCGCATGGCGTTGGAGAGGAAGTTGGTGACCGCCTGGCTCACCATGTCTCGGTCCACCTGGGCGTAGCACTCCCCGTGCTGCGTCTCGTCGTCGAAGCGCAGCCGCAGGTCGTGCGACTCGAAGAGCAGCTCCTGCGAGGTGACGATGTTGCGGACGAGGCTCACCATCTCGGTGTCGACCGGGTCGAAGGGCGTGCTGCCGTTCTCGAGGCGCGAGAGGCGCAGCATGGCGTCGACCAGGCGGGACAGGCGCTTAACCTCGTCGCGGACGACCCCGAGGTGCTCGGAGTCGGCCGGCAGGACCCCGTCCTGCATGGCCTCGACCGTGGCGAGCATGGCCATGAGCGGCGTGCGCAGCTCGTGGGCCACGTCGGAGGTGAGGCGCTTCTCCATGCGCACGTCGCGCTCGAGGCGGTCGGCCATGGAGTCGAACGTCTCGCCCAGGCGCCCCACCTCGTCGTCTCCCACGATGCCCGTGCGCGCGGTGAGGTCGCCGTTGCGGATCTGGGCGGCCGTCGAGGTGACCCGGTTGACCGGCTTGGCGATGGTGCGGGCGAAGCGGGCGCCGATGAAGCTCGCGACGATGATGGCGATGGCCGCCGCGGTGATGATGGCGTTGTACGAGGTGGTGCGGAACGCGGTGTCGGCCTTGGTGAGCAGGCGGTCGCTGCCCAGCGCCCAGACGCGCACCGTGCCCACCACGACGCCGTCAGATGTCTTGACGGGGGCGGTCGCGACCGAGTCGGCCTCGGTGGGGGCGAGCGAGATCATGGTCACGGGCGTCTCATCCACCTCACGCTGGCTCGCCTCGTGCCGCAGCATTCCCATGGGCGCGGCGCCCCAGGTGTCGTCGTAGATGACGTCGCCGCGGGCATCGAGCACCTGCATGCCCACGTCGGCGGCTATGCCCAGGTCGTCGGTGTTGCTGAGGACCTCCTCGGTCCAGCTTCCGGCAACCTCGTAGCGCTCGGCGAACACGTCTGCGGCCGACTGGGCGAGCCGCTCCATGTTGGACCGGGCGTACTTCTGGAACTCGCCTTCCCACACGGCGGCGAGAATCGCCACCATGACCAGGACCGTCATGGCCGCGATGGCGGCAAAGGCCAGCGACAGGCGGCTGTCGTAGGCAAGGTGCTTCTTCTGGGACTTGCGCTCCGTCTTCCAGGAGGTGCGGACCTCGCTGTCGTCGGGCAGGGTTTCCCTCTTGGTCATGGGCGAGCGCGGCCGGCGCTGCTACTCGGCGTTCTCGGCGGGCTTCTCGGGGGCCTCGAAGCGGTAGCCGACGCCGTGGACCGTGTAGAGCCAGCGCGGGTTGCGCGGGTCGTCGCCCAGCTTGGCGCGGAGGTTCTTGACGTGGCTGTCGATGGTGCGCTCGTAGCCCTCGAAGTCGTAGCCCAGGACCTTCTCGACCAGCTCCATGCGGGTGTAGACGCGTCCCGGGTAGCGGGCGAGCGTGGTGAGGAGCTTGAACTCGGAGGCGGTGAGGTCGACCTCCTTGCCCTCGACCATGACCTTGTGGCCGGAGATGTCAATCACGAGGTCGGCGAAGTCGAGCACCTCGACGGCCGGCTCGACGTCGACGCGGACGCGGCGCAGCAGGGCGCGGACGCGCGCGACCAGCTCGCGCGGCGAGAACGGCTTGATGAGGTAGTCGTCGGCGCCCAGCTCGAGGCCGATGATGCGGTCCTCGACCTCGCCCTTGGCGGTGAGCATGATGATGGGCACGTCGGAGGTGTCGCGGATGGCGCGGCACACGCGCTCGCCCGAGAGCTTGGGGAGCATGAGGTCGAGGATCACGAGGTCGAAGGTGTGCTTCTCGAACTCCTCGACGGCGGACTGCCCGTCGCCCACGCCACGCACCCAGTAGCCCTCACGCTCGAGATAGGCGGCGACCGCGTCGCGGATGGCCTTCTCGTCCTCGACCAGCAGAATCTTCTTGACGTCCGAAGCCATGGCGGCCTCCCTCTTGCTTGTGTTCCCGCGCCTTGGCTGGGCAGCGGCTGCCCGCGCCTCAGAGCACCAAGGCGGCATACTGACTTTCAGTTTACATCAGAACCACAGTAATATTCCATAGCCTAGAGGTCAAATGTCCTCACGGTGACCGCGGAGGGGTAGCCCGTCTCGCGGTTCTTGACCGTGGTGTAGGTGACGAGCGTGGAGACCTCCCCCTCGCTGGCGGGATACTCGCCGTAGTCGAGGCTGCGGTCCTGGGCGAGCAGGACGCTGAAGCGCATCTCGTTGATGTCGATGACGAAGTAGGAGGCCCTGACCTTGACGACGAGCGTGCCCTTGGTGGTTCCGCACGCCCCGGCAAGCGGCTCGAGGGGGACCGAGGTGAAGGGCCCGTCGCCCGTCCCCACGTAGGTGCCCATGTTGCCCAGCAGGCCTCCGGAGCCGTAGTTGGCCTCGACCGAGAAGACGAAGTCGTCGCCAATCCTCGAGGCGTGGAAGGGCCGCACGCTCTTGGGCATGACGAGCTGGTCGACGACGGTCTTCATGTCGTCGGCGAGGTCGTAGGCCGTGATGCCGTAGTAGACCCCCTCGTCCGCGCGAACGCGCGGGGCGAGGGTAACGGTCCCCGACGAGACCGTCGGCGCGATCGCGAAGCGGCCCGGCGACTCGACCGTGGCCACGGCCTTCTCGTCGCCCAGGTGCCAGAGGTAGCAGAAGGAGTGCTCGGTGGTCTTGGTGCCCAGAAGCGACGGCATGACCTGCCAGATCACGCGCTCGCCCGCGCAGGCCACGGCGGGCGGCTCGAAGTCGGCGTCGCCCTCCCAGAGCAGGGCCGCCGTCCCCTCGAGGGCCGCGTCCCTGAGGCGCTGCGCGTAGAGGCGCCAGTTGCGGGTGAGCATGTTGAGCTCGGTCCACGAGAGGACCGAGTCCGAGCAGCGGACGTCGTAGATGACCCAGTTGGGCTCGGTCGTCAGGGGTTCGGTGAGCAGGTCGGTGAGCGTGCCCGTGTCGAGCGAGAGCACCGAGGCCTTGCACATCTGTCCCGAGATGTCGCCAAAGCCCAGCACGGGACGGAGCCTGCCCTCGGCCGGGAAGAGCACGCTTCCCAGGGGGAGCGTCCAGGTGTTGGTGGGCTCGAGCCTGTTGTCGACCTCGACAAACCCCTCGAGGACGCTGGTGGCGGAGTCGCTGTCGACCACCACCGGGTCGGACGCGACCTCGTTCTGCGGGCCGTTGGCGCACCCCGCCATGGCATCGAGAGCGACCAGCGAGATGCCGGCGGCCGCCGTGGCGCGCAGCATCCCCCTTCGCGTTATGTTGGGCGCGTTCCGTGCCATGGCGCCTTCTAGAAGGCCATCTCGCGGAACATGTAGGGCGACTCAAGGACGACGTCACCCTCGGCCGCCTGGGCCTCGCGCAGGCCGCGGGTCATCTGGTCGGCACAGCTCGTCGGGCGCAGCCCGCAGGTGTTGCCCTCGAGCAGCCCGATGACCTGGTCGACCGACATGCCCCTGACCAGCTTTGATATGGC
>SUUD01000108.1 GCA_015062715.1 Olsenella sp.
CACCGGCGCCATGAGGAGCGTCCCCGCCGTCACGCGCGAGACGCAGATCGTGTAGCCGCTCCACCTGCTCGGCCGTAGGGGCTGGTCGCGTTCCGAACTGCCTCCCATGCCTTGGACACAAGGAAATGGGAGACAGCTCAGAACGTGACCGGCCCCTCTTCTCGTACGTAACGGCCGTCTGGCGGCATTGAGGGCCCGTTTGCGCTTCATTTGCGAACGCCTTGGCTCGATTTGGGAGATTCCGGTCGTGCAAAGGTGCTCTGGGCTCCGTTTGGATGGCATGGCGGCCCAATGGTGCAGACGGTTTCCTGCACAAATGCCTTCTTCCATGGTCGGCTGCCATGACCAAGGGCCCTGGCGCCACCCCAATAGACCCTAATTCCAGTGGCAAGAGACCGGAATCTCCCAAATCGCGCCAAGGCGTTCGCAATTGGTGTGATGTATCGGGTGGGGTGGCCTAGTTTGGAAGCCCTATCGCTAGAAGAGCGGCCTATGCTCCCCGGTTATGTAGTCGTGGAGCTTCTTTCGAGCGCGGAGAGTCCGTGGCTTGGGGTCGCGAACACGCTTGCCAAGGCACGAGCCAAGGAGTCGCATCGCATCGCTCGCCTGGTCGAAGTCCTTCAGCTCACCGTTCGTGATCGATATGACCCGGTATCCCTTGTTCTCTATCTGCTTCTTTCGAGCGCTGTCCGCGGAGTTCTTCTGTGCGCCAGCATGCTCGGCATCACTGTCATATTCGACGCCGACACGCTCGCGACCAAAGAACAGGTCGCATCGACGCTCTTTGCCGTCGATGCTTATCGGCTGGTTCATGGTGGCAAGGCGGAACCCAAAACCACCGAGGCTGCTCTTGCACCATGCCCACATCGCGAGGTCGGTTTCGCGTGGCGAGCATGAGTTGTCTGCGACGCAATCAAGAGCGGCGAGCACTTTTGCCGCCCCAGGAAAGCCGGTCAGTCGGCGCAGCTGGGTCCGGAGGTCCTTCGTTGTCGTGAGTGGTACGGTGCCTCGAGCGATGACCTGGGCACTTTCGTCGGTCTCACCCAATCCGTCGGAAGGGACCTCGACAATCTCGTAGTTGGAGCAGATTTCGTAGAGCAGCCGGATGAGGTCGTAGGTCTCCATGTGAAGCGACATCTGGGAGAGGCAGATGGGGATGGACGCGACATGAATACCCGCCTTGAGCTCGAGGAGCGATCCTCGTGGGAGGTGCATGGTGCAGTAATGGGGGACCGCATCCACGTTTCGCTTCGCGTTCTTGTCCAAGATCATGACATGCGGTTGCTCGAGCCGGGCGGTATAGGTTGAGCCCGTGAGGGAGTCAAGCTGCTTTTGGCCCATGCCAAACCCAGCGAGGTCGCCCTTGTTCGTCCGGCTAAGGACTACCCCGCACAACCTATGGAGGCGAAGGCCCGTTATGTCGCATAGCGCAATCATTGGAATGAGGAGGATAGTTCCAACAAAGGTGCAATTGCAAGGGCATGCGCAAGGAAATGGCTGCGCGATTGGTTTCCGTCTGCGTCGTTGGAGACGTCTTGGCTCGTTCGGGGAGATTCCGGTCATGAAGAGACCTTTGCGGGATGGTGGTGCCGCTGATTTTAGGCTGGAAAGACCCAAAAGAGCCTATGTAGAGCCCCTGGAGATGGTAGGCAGGTGACGCAAAGCCCTTCCATACCCCTTTCAGGGGGTTGGTTGTGACCGGAATCTCCCAAATCGAGCCATCACGTCTGCAAATTGGGCAGAAGACAGGGGCCCGTCGTCTTGACGGGCCCCGACACGTCACAGGTGGGCGGAGACGCCCTGAATGATGCAGCGCTCGACCAGGTCGGCGGCGACCTGCGCGGTCACCTCAAAGCCCTCCAGATAGCTGCCCTTGAGCTCGCGCAGCACGTAGGTGGCCACGTCCATCTTTCCGGGCGGGCGCCCCACGCCAAAGCGAATGCGCGAAAAGTCGGCCGTGCCCAGCTTGTCCTTGAGCGAGCGCAGACCGTTGTGCGCGTTGAGACCACCGCCAAACTTGGCGCGCACCTCTCCCTCGGCAAGGTCGACCTCGTCGTGAATGACGAGCAGCTCGGCGGGGGTGACGCGCTCCTTGCGGCACAGCTTGGAGACGGGGCCTCCGCTCGTGTTCATGTAGTCCTGGGGCTTGGCGAGGATGACCTCGCGCCCGCCGATGGTGACGCGCGCCACCTGGCAGCCGCACTCGCTCTTCCAGTAGCGGGCGCCGTGGCGGCCTGCCAGCACGTCGACCGTGGCAAAGCCGGCGTTGTGCCGCGTGTGCTCGTACTCGGCCCCGGGGTTGCCGAGGCCCACCACGATGCGGACGTCCTTGGGGGCAGGTGCGGCCATGGGCTAGGCCTCCTTGGGGCTCACAGAGGTGTCTACCTGCGGCTCATTTGACGCTTCGGCCTTGTGGGGTCGTGCGTTGAGCTTGTTGCGGGCGGGGATGACGCCCTCGTCCAGGCAGAGCTCCACCGCATCGGCGGCGCGCCGGGCCGTATCGGCGAACTCGCTCGCGGCCTCGCCCTCGAGCTCGGCCAGCACGAAGCTCGCCGCGTCCAGGCCCTCGGGCGGACGGCCCAGCCCAAAGCGGACGCGCGAGAAGTCTCGGCTGTCCAGGCAGTCGATGATCGAGCGCAGACCGTTGTGGCCGCCGTGCCCGCCGGCAAACTTGACGCGGACGTCGCCGGCGGGGATGTCCAGGTCATCGTGGACGACCAGGATCTCCTCGGGCTCGCACCCATAGGTCGCCGCAAGCTCCGAGACGGGCCCGCCCGAGCGGTTCATGAAGCTCTGCGGCTTGGCCAGCACCAGCTCTCGCCCGGCGCGCTCGGCCACCGCGACCAGGGCGTCTGCCTGGCTCTCCCAGCGCGAGACGCCCAGGCGCCCGGCCAGCTCGTCGATGGCCGCAAAGCCCGAGTTGTGGCGGGTATGCGCGTAGTCGGCCCCGGGATTTCCGAGGCCGACCACGAGTCGTATGTCCTTGGGTTCGGACGCCATGCGCTACAGCGTGAGGTCGGCACCCACCATGCCCGAGACGCTGGTCTCGGTGAAGACGTGGTAGATGGCCTCCGAGATCTCGTTGGCGACCGAGAGGAACTTGATCTTCTCGCTGCCCTTGGCGGCCACGCGCGGCACGGCGTCGGTGACCACGCACTCCACGATGGGCGCGCCCTCCAGGCGCTCGACGGCGGGACCCGAGAAGATGCCGTGCGTGGCGCTGACGTAGATGTCGCCCGCACCCATCTTCTTGAGCTCGTTGATGGAGCCCACCAGGGTGCCGCCGGTGTCGATCATGTCGTCGTTGATGATGCAGGTCTTGCCCTCGATGTTGCCGATGACGGCCATGACCTCGGCCATGTTGTGCTTGGGGCGGCCCTTGTGCGCGATGGCCAGCTCGCAGCCCAGCATGTCGGAGAGCTTCTTGGCGGCCTTGGCGCGGCCCACGTCGGGGGAGACGACCACGGTGTTGTTCATGTCGAGGCCCAGGCCGCGGTAGTACTCGCCAAAGAGCGGCAGCGCGGTGAGGTGGGTCACGGGGATGTCGAAGAAGCCCTGGAGCTGGCCCTGGTGCAGGTCGATGGCGATGACCTTGTCGACGCCGGCGGCCTCGAGCAGGTTGGCGACCAGGCGCGCGGTGATGGGCTCGCGCGGGGAGGCCTTGCGGTCCTGGCGGGCGTAGGCGTAGTGGGGGAGCACGGCGCAGAAGGTGCGGCAGCTGGCGCGCTTGGCGGCGTCGCAGGCGATGAGCACCTCCATGAGCATGTTGTTGACGTTCTCGCCCACGACGGACTGGATGAAGAACACGTCGGCGCCACGGACCGACTCGTCGTAGCGGCAGTAGATCTCGCCGTTGGCGAAGGTCTCGATCAGGAGGCCCTGGAGCTCGACGCCGAGGGTGTCGGCGATGTCCTGCGCAAGCGCGGGGTTGGACGAGCCCGTGTAGAGCTTGAGCTTCTTGTGCATCGAGAACGGCACGTTAAGGTCGATGATGTTGGAAAAGTGCTTGGGCTGTATCACGTTCTTCCTCCTGGAATCGCTTGCCTCGATACCTACGCGGCCCCGAGCTCCCGAGGCCACGGCCTCTCCGTTACTTGCCCTCCTTGCGGGCCCGCTCCTCGAGCTGCCGGGCCTTCTTCTCGCGCAGCTTCTGCATGTGCCTGGTGCCCATGCCGGCGAACTCGACCTGCTCGGAGCGCTCGAGCGCGATGGCGCCGGCCGACACGTCGCGCGTGATGCAGCTGGACGCGCCCACGAGCGCGCCGTCGCCGATGGTGACCGGGGCCACCATCATGGTGTCGCTGCCGATGAAGACGTCGTCGCCAATGACGGTGGGGTGCTTGAACACGCCGTCATAGTTGCAGGTGATCGAGCCGGCGCCAATGTTGACGCCCGAGCCCATGGTGGTGTCGCCGATGTAGGACAGGTGCGGCACCTTGGAGCCCTCGCCGATGGTCGAGTTCTTGATCTCGACGTGGGTGCCGGCCTTGGAGCGGTCGAGCAGGTGCGTGCCGGGGCGCAGGTAGGCGCGCGGCCCGCAGCTGACCTCGTTCTCGAGGGTGGCCTGCTGCGCGACCGTCTCGTCGACGATGCAGCCGTTGCCCACGTGGCAGTCGGTGAGGCGCGTGTTGGGGCCGATGGTGCAGCCCTCGCCGATGGTGGTGTCGCCCCAGAGCATGGTCATGGGCAGAAGCTCGGTGTCGCGGCCCACCGTGACGCCGGGGCCAACCCACACCATGGCAGGGTCGAGCATGGTGACGCCCTCGTCCATGAGCCGTCCGTTGATGCGCTCCTGCATGACGTAGGTGGCCTCGGCCAGCTGGCGGCGCGAGTTGACGCCGAGCAGCTCGTCGGGGTCCTCGGCGAGAAGGGCGGCCACGGGCTCGCCCAGCTCCTTGTAGATGCCCACCATGTCGGTGAGGTAGTACTCGCCCTGGGCGTTGTCGTTGCCGATCCTGTCGAGGTTCTCGGTGAGGCGGCGCCCGCAGAAGCAGTAGATGCCCGAGTTGCACTCCCAGAGCTCCTCGCGCTGCTCGGGGGTGCAGTCCTTGTGCTCCACGATGGCCTGGAGCGCGCTGTCCTCGTCGCGGACGATGCGGCCGTAGCCGGTTGCGTCCTCGGGCTCGAACGAGAGGACCGTGCAGGCGTTGTGGTTGGCGCGGGTCTCGGCGACCAGGGCCGAGATGGTGGCGGCGCTGATGAGCGGGGTGTCGCCGTAGAGCACGACCGTGGGGCCCTGGAAGCCGCCGATGGCGTCGCGCACCACGCGGACGGCGTGGCCGGTGCCCAGGCGCTCGGTCTGCTCGACGAACTCGACGTCCTCGCCGGCCAGGGCTGCGCGGACCTCGTCGGCGCCGTGGCCGACAACGACGACGATGCGCTCGGCGCCGGCCTCGCGGGCGGCCTGGATGGGCCACCAGACCAGGGGCTTTCCGAGCAGCTTGTGGGCAACCTTGGGGTGGGCGGACTTCATGCGCGTACCCTCGCCGGCAGCGAGGACGATCGCGTTGAGTGGCATGTGCTGGCCTCCGTGGTCGCGGGCGGTGTTACGTGCGGCGCGGGCCGGGCCCGCGTTTCCGCCCGCGCGCGATTCGAGTGCCTTTCAGGCGGCTCCTCCACCTTAGCACACGAAGGGTGCCAACTGCGGGCGGCGCGTGACAAACATTGGGCACTCATTTATCACTCACAGCGGCGTTTTCCCACGTGGGTGAGACACTTGGGGACGGTTCCCGACTGTCTCAGAGACACGTGGGGACAGATGAGACAGCTGAGAACCGTCCCCAACTGTCACACAAGGCAGGCGCTCCCAAAAAGAGACGGGCCCCTGGCGGGGCCCGTGGGGTGCGGTGGCTGGGGTAGTAGGATTCGAACCCACATAATCGGCACCAAAAACCGAGGTCCTAACCATTGGACGATACCCCAGTGGAGCACGAACAGTGTAGCAGGTGCGTCGCCCGGCCCTGTGCGCTACTCAGAAAAAGCCGAGCAGATCGCGTCGAGCAGCATGACGGCGTATTG
The DNA here is from genome assembly GCA_015062715.1 of Olsenella sp. Lineage (GTDB taxonomy): Bacteria > Actinomycetota > Coriobacteriia > Coriobacteriales > Atopobiaceae > SIG37. The sequence continues at coordinate 6,019 of SUUD01000108.1, forward strand.
CTGCGAGTCGCTCACCGTGAACGACCCGTCGCCGCTGTCCTCGACGGGCAGCTCGATGCGGACCTGCGGCACCTTGCGGCGGGCGCTGTGGATGGCCGCGCGCAGGCGCAGCGGCAGCGTGTCGGGGTTGGACGCCGAGACGGTCATGCCGCTGCGGCGCTTGGGCCGCGAGGCGCTGATCGTGAGCACGCAGCGCACGTCGGGGCTGGCCGCGTCGGCGGAGCGCACCAGCTCCAGGCCGCAGTTCTCAGTCGTGGCGCCGGCGAGGTTCCACAGGCGCGCGGCGACGTTGCGGGCGATGGGGTCGTCTCCGCAGATGGCGAGCCGGGTCTCCTCGAGCACGCTCGCGGCGCGCGCAAAGCCCATGCCGCCCATGGGGTGCGGGCCGGCTGCGGGCTTGCCCGCCCATACGTGGTGCAGGCGGTCGATGGCGTCGAAGGTGTCCTGGAACGCCATGCCGTCACCCAGAAGGCCCACGTTCTCCTGGAACTGCTTGACGGCGGCCTCGGTGTGGACGCCGTAGTAGCCGTCGGCCTCGCCGCACGAGAAGCCCAGGATGTTGAGGCGCTCCTGCAGCTGGCGCACGTCGCGGCCGTGGTAGTTGGGAAGCCGCAGGTAGAGCGTGCGGTCACCCAGATGGTAGGTCTCGTCGACGAGCGCGGCCCAGCACTCGGCGTCGACCTCCTGGGCCAGGTCGATGCCGTGGTCCAGGCGGAAGCGTGCGACGGCGCGCGCCGTGGTGCGGCCAAAGGCGTGGGCCTCGAACTCCTGTCGGTCGATCTCGTAGCCAAGGCTTGCGAGGCGGTCCTGGATGTCCTCGACCGCAGCCCCGCTCATGCCCTCGCGAATTGGTTCCATGTTCCTCCCTTGCGCGTCGCGTCTGGACGTCTCGTGCGTACCCG
>SUUD01000109.1 GCA_015062715.1 Olsenella sp.
GTCCTCAGGGCCGCTTGTGCCTACGGCCTCACGGCAAAGGGCATGACCTACTCGACGGAGGCCCTCAGGGAAAAGGCCACGTTCCCCTGCATCCTGTTCTGGAACTTCTGCCACTTCGTCGTGCTGCGCGGCTTCAGGGGCAAGTACGCCTACCTCAACGACCCCGCGCGCGGCCAGGTGCGCGTGCCGCTCGACGAGTTCGAGAGGGCCTTCACCGGCGTCGCGCTCGTCTTTGGCAAGACCGACGCCTTCGAGCCCGGCGGCGAGCCGCCCTCGGCCCTGAGGGCCGTGCGTTCCCGCCTCGAGGGCCTGGGTGGTCCCATCGCGTTCGTGATGCTCGCTGCGGCGGCCTCGGCCCTGCTGGGCATACTCTCGACGTCGTTGGTGCGGGTCTTCCTCGATCGCGTGCTCTCGGGCGACAACCCCGGGTGGATCGGCCCGCTCGCCCTCTTCATGCTGACGGTCGCCCTGCTGTCGGCCGTGGTGGGCGTCACGATGTCGGTCCAGCTCGTGAACATCCAGGGCAAGATCGCCGTGGTGAGCTCCTCGCGCCTCATGAGGCACCTGCTCCACCTCCCGGTCGGCTTCTATGCCCAGCGCATGGTGGGCGACATCCAGCAGCGGCAGAGCGCCAACGAGACCATCGCCTTCTCGCTGGTCGGCCAGCTCGCGCCCGTCTTGGTGAACGTGGCCATGCTCGTGCTGTACCTCGCCGTCATGCTGCGCTACAGCGTCCCGCTCGCCCTCGTGGGAATTGTGACGGTGGTGCTCAACGCCTTCGTCGCGCGGTTCATCTCCGACCGTCGCGTCAACGTCGCGCGATCCCTGGTGACCGACTCGGGTAAGCTCTACGCCGCGACCGTCGGGGGCGTCGAGATGGTCGAGACCATCAAGGCCGCCGGCGCCGAGAACGGCTACTTCCAGAGGTGGGCGGGCTACCAGGCCAACGTCGCCGAGGGCGAGGCGCGCATGTCCGCGCTGGGCCAGTACCTCGGCATGGTTCCCCTGCTGCTTACCGAGCTGGGCAACATCTGCGTGCTGCTCCTGGGCATCTGGCTCATCATCGCGCGGGGGTTCACGCCTGGTGCACTTCTTGCCTTCCAGGGCTTTCTCGGCGCGTTCACGAGTCCCGTCATGCAGCTCATCGGCCTCGGTCAGACCGTCCAGGAGACCCAGACGCAGCTCGAGCGAGTCGAGGACGTCATGCGCTACCCCTGCGATGTTCCCGAGGATCCCGATGACGGGCGGGACGACCTCTCGTTTGGCCGTGAGAAGCTGCGCGGCCAGGTCGACCTCGAGGGCGTCACCTTTGGGTACTCGCCGCTCGAGCCCCCGCTCATCGAGGACTTCGACCTGCATCTCGAGCCGGGCAAGTGGGTCGCCCTCGTGGGCGGCTCGGGCTGCGGCAAGTCGACCATCGCCAAGCTCGTGAGCGGCCTGTACGCCCCCTGGTCGGGGGAGGTGCGCTTTGACGGCGTGCCCATCTCCGAGGTGCCGCGCCCGGTGCTGCGCGGGTCGTTGGCCGTGGTCGACCAGGACATCGTCACCTTCGATGACACGGTGAGCGAGAACGTGAGGCTCTGGGACCACTCCATCGAGGACTACGAGGTCATCATGGCCTGCCGTGACGCCGACATCCACGACGTCGTCATCGAGCGCGAGGGCGGCTATGGCAGCCGCATACTGCCGGGTGGCCGCAACTACTCGGGAGGGCAGCTCCAGCGCCTTGAGATCGCGCGCGTGCTCGCGAGCGACCCCACGGTCGTCATCCTCGACGAGGCCACGAGCGCGCTTGACGCGCAGACCGAGGCCGAGGTCATCCAGCACATCCGCGACCGCGACATCACCTGCATCGTGGTGGCGCACCGGCTCTCAACCATCCGGGACTGCGACGAGATCGTGGTGCTCGACCAGGGTAAGGTGGTCGAGCGCGGGACGCACGATGAGCTCCTGGCTGCCGACGGGGCATACGCCAGGCTCGTGAGGAGCGACTGATGGGCCTGTTCGAATCACAGATCGAGACGAGGAGGCGCCTCGACTCCGAGATGGTCGACCGCAGCTATGCCGAGCTTGCGGCCAGCGTCTCCGGGCCGAGCAACACCCCGGGGTTCCGTCCCGGCGACCTCGAGATGGCCGACGGGGCCGTCAGGACCTGCCTGCGCCACTGCGGCGTCGAGGCAGGTCCCGTGCCGGAGGGGCTGACCGACCCCGAAGAGCGCCTGGCCTGGCTCTGCGCCCCCTCGGGCACCATGCGCCGCGACGTCCACCTCGAGGGCGCCTGGTACCAGAACGCCGTCGGCGTCATGCTCGGCCACCTCGACACCGGCGAGCCCGTCGCGTTGCTCCCGGGGGCCCTGGGCGGCTACTACTACCATGACCCCTCCACGGGCCGCAGGTGCGCCGTCAACTCGGGGTCTGCGGCGCACATCCGGCAGGAGGCGGTCCTCTTCTACAGGCCGCTGCCGCAGGGGAGCCTGGACGCCCGTGACCTGCTCCTGTTCCTCGTGCGCGTCTTCGACCGCAGCGACTACCTCTTCGTCTTCGTCGCGGCGCTCGCCACCACTATGGTCGGCCTGCTGCCAGCCTGGGCGAACCAGCTTGCCTTTGGCACGGTGGTGCCAAGCGGGCAGGTATCCCTCATCGCCCCCATTGGCGCGCTGCTCGTGGGCGTGAGCGTGTCCCGCGTGCTCATGGGCGCCTGCCGGAACCTGGTCATGACCCGCGTCACCACCAAGTTGCGCATAGCCTGCGAGGCGGCGACGTTCTCGCGGGTCCTGCTGCTTCCCGCCTCATTCTTCAAGGAGTACGAGTCCGGCGAGCTCGCCAGTCGCGTCTCGCAGGTGACCGTGCTCATGCAGCTGCTCACCTCGCTGCTCCTTGGCGCGGGCCTCACGACGATCCTGTCGCTCGTGTACGTGGTGCAGATCGCGGCCTATGCGCCCATGCTCGTGGCCCCCGCCCTGATCGCGACGTTGCTGCAGGCCGCGCTCACCATAGCGGTCACGTTCGTCTCGGCGCGCAGGCAGCGCGTTGCCATGGAGGCGTCGGCGGGGCTGTCGGGCCTCGTCACCTCGCTTCTGGGGGGCATCCAGAAGATCAAGCTCGCGGGCGCCGAGGACCGTGCCTTCGCCAAGTGGGCCCACGACTACTCCGGCTATGCCCGCGCCGCCTACAACCAGCCGGTCGTGGAGCGCGCCCTGCCCGCGCTCGTGTCGCTCATCGGTGCGCTCGGCGCCATCGTCATCTACTACCTGGCGGGGTCTGGCGCCGTCAGCGTTGCCGACTACCTGGCCTTCAACGTCGCCTACGGGCAGGTCACCGGCGCCATCATGGGGCTCGCGGCCATGGCGGGCCAGGTCGCCCAGATCGGCCCTCTGCTCGATATGGTCAGGCCCATCCTCGACGCCGTCCCCGAGCCCGCGGACGACCGGCCGAGCGTCGAGGGCCTCTCCGGGGCCATCGAGGTCTCGGGCGTGTCGTTCCGCTACGAGGAGAACGCGCCCTACATCCTCAGGAACCTCTCCTTCAAGGTGCGGCCGGGGGAGTACGTCGCCCTCGTGGGCCGAAGCGGCTGTGGCAAGAGCACCATCATGCGCCTGTTGCTGGGGTTCGAGAAGCCCGAGCGCGGCAGCATCATGTTCGGCGCCTACGATGCCTCCAGGGTCGACCTGAGGAGCCTGCGCCAGCACATCGGCACCGTCATGCAGGACGGAAAGCTCTTCCTCGGCGACATCGCGAGCAACATCACCATCGCCAGCCCCGGGGCCACCATCGACGACGCCTGGGAGGCGGCCGAGGTGGCGGGCATCGCCGACGACATCAGGCGCATGCCCATGGGCATGCAGACGCTGCTCTCCGAGGGTGCGGGGGGCATCTCGGGCGGCCAGCGCCAGCGCATCATGATCGCCCGCGCGGTCTGTGGGAAGCGCCGCATCCTCATGCTCGACGAGGCGACGAGCGCGCTCGACAACCTCACGCAGCAGCATGTGGCCGACGCCCTCGCCGGGCTCAAGTGCACGCGCATCGTGGTCGCCCACCGGCTCTCGACCGTTCGCCACTGCGACCGCATCCTCGTGGTCGACGGGGGGCACATCGCCGAGGAGGGCACCTACGACGAGCTCATCGAGCGCGGCGGGATCTTCGCCGACCTCGTGGCGCGCCAGCGGCTCGAGTAGCGGTCCTGGGACGCACGTCGCAGGGAGTGTCGCGAAGAGAGAAGCGGCGCACCGAGGTGCGCCGCTTGCGGGCAAGGCTTGGGTGGGGCGGGGCCCCAGGGGACGGGTCTCGTGCCTAGCGCACGATGGTCATGATGTCGACGAGGCCGGTCATCTCGAACACCTCGGCGACGCCCTCGTTGGGGTTGAGGAGCCGCACGGTGCCGCCGCGCGAGTTGGCGACCTTCTGCATGCCGACGAGCACGCGCAGGCCGGCGGAGGCGATGTAGTCGAGCTCGGAGAGGTCGATGTCGTAGTCGACGATGGAGCCCGACTCCTCGATCCTGCGAACGGCGTCCTCGAGCTCGGGGCTCGTCACCACCGTGAGCTTTCCTGCCAGCGAGATGGTGGCCTTGGTGCCGTCGACGGCAGACTTGATATCCATCGTTGGTGCTCCCTCCGTGCGCCCTCGTGCAGACATGTGGCTGGCGCGTGCTCCCGTCATGATACGCGCGACGGGCGCCCTCTGACAACCTCAAGTTGGCCCATCACGTAAACGTGATGGCCAGACCGACATATGAACCCACCCGGTACACGAGCAGCAGCGTCGCGGCGGCGATGCCCAGCACCAGCGCCGCGTCGTTCGCCCTCCCCTTGGCAGAGCACCAGCCAAGGCCAAGCGTCCGCTTGCTGGGGTAGAGCAGGCGAATCCCGCGCGTGTTGGTGAGGTCGAGCAGCAGGTGCGACGCGTAGCCCATCGCAAAGAACGGCAGCAGGGGCCCGCACGCGAGGTGGGTGGCGAGGCAGAACGCCGCCATGGCGAGCAGGGAGTGCGTGAGGGAGCGGTGGTCGGTGTGGGACCCGGCGAACGTGAGCGCGCAGAACAGCACGACGCCCGCCACGAGCCGCATCCCCAGGTGCCCGACGAGGTAGTCGCATATGCCCGCGTCGAGCCAGTGGTCGATTGCGAGCGACCCGGCCGCGATGGCAGCCACGAGCAGGCGCCCGACCAGGGCGTCCCGGTGGGCCTTGCTCGGCGTGATGTCGCAGTCGGCGATGATGCCACCCAGGCTGCCGCCGATGACGGCGGCACAGGCGGAGCCGATGGAGCCCGTCGGGGCGACCAGGAGCGCCGAGGCGACGCCGACGGCTATGTGCGTCCTGCTCATCATGGGCGAGTGGCGGTCCTTGAGGCTCTCTAGCCCTCGTTGCTCCAGGTGGGCTCGACCTTGCCACGCTGGGAGATGACGATCTCCTGCCCCTTGACCATGACGCGTGCGTTCTCGGGCACGGACTCGCACACGAAGGCGCTGCCACCAATGACGGTTCCAGACCCAATGACCACGTCACCGCCCAGTACGCTCGCGTTGGAGTAGACCGTGACGTAGTCGCCCAGGGTGGGATGGCGCTTCTTGCCGGCGAGCGCCTGGCCCTTGCGCGTGGAGGTGGCACCCAGGGTGACGCCCTGGTAGATTTTGGCGTGGGAGCCGATCTCGGTCGTTTCGCCAATGACGACGCCGGTGCCGTGGTCGATGAAGAAGTACTCGCCAATGGTGGCGCCGGGATGGATGTCGATGCCGGTCCCGCTGTGCGCACGTTCGCTCATGAGGCGGGGGATGAGCGGGACATTGCGGACGTAGAGCTCGTGGGCGATGCGGTGCACCATGATGGCGCGCATGCCCGGATAGCACAGGACGATTTCCTCGCGACCCGTCGCGGCAGGGTCTCCGTTGAACGCGGCGTCCACGTCCTTGAGCAGGAGCAGCTGGATGTTGGGAAGCTCGGCCAGGAACTCCCCGGTGATGCGCTCCGCCTCGGAGTAGGCGTCCCTGTTGCTCATGCGCGGGTTGCCATAGAGCAGCGCCCGACGAATCTGCTCGCAGAGGATGCGCTCGATGCGCAGGAGCCGCTCGGAGACGAGCGTGCGGCTGCTCACGCCCGCGGCCGACTCGTCGTCGAAGTACCCCGGGAAGATGAGGCAGCGGATCTCGTCCATGAGTTGGTAGACGACGTCCCTCCTGGGGAAGATGCGCTTGTGCTCCTTGAAGAAGATCTCCTCGGCTTCGTAGCCCTCCATGAAGGCGTTCGTCGTGGCTTCGAGATCGGTGGAGTTCATGGTGCATCCCCCTGCGGACGGATTTGATACGAGTTGCACCAAGCACCGTACCATACATGGAGAGGTGCCATGTTAACGGCAGATGATGGCGAGGCGTTTCCTACAGGTACTTGCGCCAGTCCTCCTCGTCCTCCTCTTCCTCGACGGGCTTGGCCTGCGGCCTGGGACGCTCCTGCGGCTTGACGTAGGGCTCGTCGTTGGCCGCCGGGAACGCGGCGAAGGCGTGGGAGAACTTGGGGAGGTTCTCGTCGAAGCGGCCCTTGGGGATGGCGAAGGTCACCTGCCTGGCGACGTGCGCGCCACCGGCGAGCTCCTCGCGGAAGAGCTCGGCCACCACGCTGGCGTCCCAGCCGAAGACGCCGCACCCAAAGGCGCCGAGCACGAGCTTGTCGTGGCCAAGGTCGTCTGCGATGGCCAGGGCGAAGCGGATGCGGTCGCGCATGGCCGAGACGAGCGTCTTGTCATCGAGCTTGTAGTTCTCGCGGGCGCGGCGGGCGTTGGGGGCGGCGACCACGATGACGTCGGCGTAGCTGTGGTAGCCCTCGCGCTCGAAGCGCACCTTGGGCACCGCGAGGCCACGGTTGCGGTAGAGCTCACAGTTGATGTTGCGGCTGCGGTTCTGGGCGTACCAGGCCTTCTGCTCGCGCAG
>SUUD01000110.1 GCA_015062715.1 Olsenella sp.
TCATCGACTCGATGTCTTCGTTGCGGGACATCTTGCTGATGAGGCTGAAGTACACGTCGCTCATGGAGATGACCACGTCGACGCCGCTCCTGTAGTCGGCGAAGCCGTTCTTGACGTAGCTGGCCTTGGCGGCGCAGGGTGAGATGAAGCACACGCCTATCTCGTCGTCGGCAAGCTCGGGGTGCTGCTCCTGTGCCCTCTGCCTGGCCAGCCTTGCCGCGACCTCCATGGGCGGGAGCATGTGCATCACGTTGTCGTTGAGCGAGGGGAAGCGCAGCGCGATGAGGCGCACCACGACGGGGCAGGCCGAGCTTATGACCGGGAGCTTGATGCCCTCGGTCTTGAGGTACTGCCTGGTGTAGGCGCTCACGAGCTCTGCGGCCTTGGCGACCTCGAACACGTCGTCGAAGCCCAGCTTGAGCAGGCCGTCGAGCACGTAGTCCACGTCGTCGAGGTTGTCGAACTGCCCATAGAGCGAGGGGGCCGGCAGCGCGATCTTGTAGCGGAAGCGCTCCATGTCCTCGAGCCTCCCGACAACCGCCCGCTTGGCCTTGTTGCCGCAGATGCGGATGCACTCGCCGCAGTCGATGCAGCGAGACTCGTTTATCTGTGCGTGCCCGTCACAGATCCGTATGGCCTCTGTCGGGCACCTTCTCAGGCAGTTCGTGCAGCCGGTGCACTTGCTCACGTCCAGCCGCACGGAGTGCTCGTAGGTGCTGCTTGCCATCCAAACTCCCACCGGTGAAAAGATGCTAGAGGTTCACGCGCATGGTGATGGTGGTGCCCTCTCCGATCTTGGTGTCGATCTCCATCGAGTCGGTGTAGCGCTTCATGTTGGGAAGGCCCATGCCGGCGCCAAACCCCAGCGAGCGGATGCTGTCGGTGGCGGTGGAGAACCCCTCCTGCATGGCCTGGTCCACGTTTTCGATGCCGGGGCCCTGGTCCTTGAGGATGATCTCCACGCACTCCTCGGTCACCACCACGTCGGCCGTCCCGCCGTTGGCGTGGATCACCATGTTGATCTCGCCCTCGTACATGGCGATGGAGACACGGCGGATGACCTCCGGCGACAGGCCCAGCTGGCGCAGGTTCTTCTTCACCTGCGTTGACGCCTGGCCGGCCGACGTGAAGTTCTCGCCGTCCACGTCAAAGTGAAAGACGAGGGAATCAGACATGGGTGGCCGTCCCGATGAGCCCGTTGGCGTAGAGCGTGCCGCAGGCCTCGTACATGCGCATGGTGGTGGCCATCATGACGATTCCGTCGTCGGCAGCCATCGAGACCATGTCCTCGGTGGGCCGCTTGGAGCGGACGAAGACGATGCACTTCATGTCCATCATCTCGGCCGTCCGGATGACCTGGGGGTTCACGAGGCCCGTGAGCAGCACGGCCTGGTCCTTCACGTAGGCCAGGACGTCGCTCATCATGTCGCTTCCGCAGGCGGAATACACATGGTGACCGAGGTTCTCCTCGCAGCACAGAACCTCTGCGTCAAGGAGGTCTCTGATCATCGATATCTTCATGGTCCTCTTCCCTCTTAGGCGTCGCGCATTCCCTGGTTGGGGCGGCTAGTCGGCGTACTTGGCCAGGATCTTGTCAACGTCGTCGGGGACGAGGCGGCCATAGACCTCGTCGTTGACGGTGAGGACGGGCGCCAGGCCGCACGCGCCGATGCAGCGGCAGGCCTCGAGCGAGAACTTCTCGTCGGGGGTGCACTCGCCCACGTCGATGCCCAGGCGCTCCTTGAGCCTCTCGAGGATGTCGCCCGAACCCTTGACGTAGCAGGCGGTGCCCAGGCAGACGGAGATGTTGTACTTGCCCTTGGGGGAGAGCGCGAACTGGGCGTAGAACGTGGCGACGCCGTAGACCTTCTCCAGCGGCACGCCCATGCCGTCGGCGATCATCTCCTGCACCTCGAGCGGCAGGTAGCCATAGATGTCCTGGGCCTTCTGCATGACGACCATGACGTTGCTCTTGTCGTCGCCGTACTCGGCAATGACGGCCTTGAGCTGAGCCTCCTGCTCAGGGGTGCCCTTGAACGGCAGCTTGCTGACCTTCTTTTGCATGGAATCGCCCCTCCTTGTCCATAGATGCGTGCCCCATGTGGGGGTGTCGCCTTCCTCGCCGGGCCTCGCGGCACGGCACGACACAATCCTGCAATGTTGTAATTCTATTACAGCCCGGGCGGCCACCCGGGCGCCTGGCGCCCCCTCCATCCGCTTTGCCGCAAAGTTGACAAGGAATGAGTGGTCAACTATTTAGCAAGTCCGTAAAAGGATGGGGCAGTGCGCCCAATACGCATTTTGACCAGCCTATACTTAACGCGCTCAGCTACGCGAATACTCAAGGAAGGAGTGCGTATGCCCAAGCAAGAGCCGAGCGATTTGTCGCTCATCGAGCCCGTGCTCGAACACTACGCAGAGGTGCCGGGCAGCCTCATCGCGATTCTCCAGGAGACTCAGGACCTCTATGGGTATCTCTCCATGGACGTCATGGAGCGCATCGCGCAGAGGTGCGACACCCCCATTGCCACCATCATTGGCGTTGCGACGTTCTACGCCCAGTTCCGGCTGGAGCCGGTGGGCAAGTACCTCATCATGCTCTGCCAGGGAACGGCCTGCCACGTCAACGGATCCGAGCTCATCTCGAGCGCCGTCACCGACGAGCTGGGCATCCATGACGGCGAGACCACGGCCGACGGCCTGTTCTCGCTCAAGCACGTGGCATGCCTGGGCTGCTGCTCGCTGTCGCCGGTCATGATGATCAATGGCAAGACGTACGGCAGCCTCACGCCCGACAAGGCCAAGAAGGTCCTGCGTCAGCTGGCGGCAGAGGCCAAGGCCGAGGAAGGAGGTGCCGCATGAGGCTCGTCATAGGAGAGGGCAGCTGCGGATTGGCGGCGGGTGCCGGCGCGGTTCACGAGCGCCTGGCCGAGCTGCGCGACCAGTCCAACCCCGCCGGTATCGAGCTGGGGATCACCGGCTGCAACGGCATGTGCTTCCTCGAGCCCATCGTCGACGTCTACGACGACGAGGGCCAGCTGCACCGCCTGGTCAAGGTCCAGGCCAAGGATGCCGACAAGATCTGGGAGGCGGCCACCACGGGCGACCTGTCGTTGGTGGACAAGCTGCTGATCACCCCCGAGGACGCCGAGTTCCTGTCCAAGCAGACCCGCATCGCCCTGCGCGACTGCGGCGTCATCGACCCCGAGAACATCGACGACTACATCGCCCACGGCGGCTACCAGGCCATCACCAAGATCCTGACCGAGGGCATGACCCCGGACGACGTCATCGAGCAGATCGACGTGTCGGGCCTTGCCGGCCGTGGCGGCGCGGGCTTCTCGACCGCATTCAAGTGGCGCGCGGCCAAGAACGCCGACGCCGGCGAGGACGGCCGCAAGTTCCTCATCTGCAACGCCGACGAGGGCGACCCCGGCGCGTTCATGGACCGCGCCGTCATCGAGGGCGACCCGCACGCCCTCATCGAGGGCATGCTCGTGGGCGCCTACGCCATCGGCGCGAACGAGGCCATCGTCTACGTGCGCGCCGAGTACCCGCTGGCCATCGTCCGCCTGCGCAAGGCCATCGAGGACGCCACCGCCCGCGGCTACCTGGGCGACGACATCCTGGGCTCCGGCTTCAGCTGCACGCTGCGCATCAAGGCCGGCGCCGGCGCCTTCGTCTGCGGCGAGGAGACCGCCCTCATCGAGTCGCTCGAGGGCAAGCGCGGCATGCCGCGCCTCAAGCCGCCGTTCCCGGCGCAGGCCGGCTACTGGCACCAGCCGTCCAACATCAACAACGTCGAGACCTACGCCAACGTGGCGTGGATCATCAACAACGGCGGCGCGGCCTTCGCGGCGATGGGCACCGAGAACTCCAAGGGCACCAAGGTCTTCGCCCTCTCGGGCAAGATCGCCCGCGGCGGCCTGGTCGAGGTCCCCATGGGCACCACCCTGCGCGAGGTCATCTTCGGCATCGGCGGCGGCATCCGCGACGGCAAGGAGTTCAAGGCCGTCCAGCTGGGCGGCCCCTCCGGCGGCTGCCTCCCCGCGGAGAAGCTCGACACCGTCATCGACTACCGCGAGCTGGGCGCCACGGGCGCCATCATGGGCTCGGGCGGCATGGTCGTCATGGACGAGAGCACCTGCATGGTGGGCATGGCCCGCTTCTTCCTCGACTTCACGGCCAAGGAGAGCTGCGGCAAGTGCGTCCACTGCCGCCTGGGCACCAAGCGCATGCTCGAGATCCTCGACCGCATCGTGGCCGGCAAGGGCGAGCAGGGCGACATCGAGAAGCTCGAGGAGCTGTGCTACGCCATCAAGGACGGCGCGCTGTGCGGCCTGGGCCAGACGGCGCCCAACCCCGTGCTCACCACCATCCGCTACTTCCGCGACGAGCTCGAGGCCCACATCGACGAGGGCCGCTGCCCCGCCGGCGAGTGCCGCGAGCTCATCTCGTACTCGATTGACAAGGACACGTGCGTGGGCTGCACCGCATGCGCGCGCCAGTGCCCCGTCGGCGCCATCTCGGGCGAGGTCAAGCACCCGCACGAGATCGACCCGGCGCTGTGCATCAAGTGCGGAAACTGCAAGACCGCCTGCCGCTTTGGCGCGGTCCAGGTCGCGTAAGGGAAGGAGGGACCGAGCATGTCCATCACGTACACCATCGACGGCGTGAAGGTGACCGCGGAGCCTTCCGACACCATCCTCACGTCCGCCACCAGGGCCGGGGTCGAGATCCCCACCCTGTGCTTCGACAAGCGCACGGCCATCTACGGCGCCTGCGGCGTCTGCCTGGTCGAGGTCGAGGGCGTGCCCAAGCTGCTGCGCGCCTGCTCCGCGCGCCCGCAGGAGGGCTACGTCGTGAGCACCAAGACCGACCGCGTCAACCGTGCGCGCCAGACCGCGCTGGAGCTGCTGCTGAGCGACCACACCGGCGACTGCCGTGGGCCCTGCAAGCTCAACTGCCCGGCCATGACCGACTGCCAGAAGTACGTGGGCGAGATCCGCGACGGCCGCTACAAGGACGCCGTCTCCACGATCTACGAGGCGTTCCCGCTGCCCGCCTCCATCGGCCGCGTGTGCCCGCACCCCTGCGAGGACGCCTGCCGCAGGCAGATGGTCGAGGAGCCCATCTCGATCGCGTTCCTCAAGGCCTTCGCGGCCGACAAGGTCGAGGCCGACGGCGACCCCTACGTCATCTCGTGCGAGCCCGACACGGGCAAGCGCGTCGCCATCGTGGGCGGCGGCCCGGCCGGCCTCACCGCCGCGTACTTCCTGCGCCGCTACGGCCATGCGGTCACCATCTACGACCAGCAGCCCAAGATGGGCGGCATGCTGCGCTATGGCATCCCCGAGTACCGCCTGCCCAAGGCCGTGCTCGACCGCGAGATCCAGATCATCGCCGACTCCGGCGTCGAGATGGTCAACGGCGTGCGCCTGGGCAAGGACATCGACTTCGACGAGCTGCGCTCGAAGTTCGACGCGGTGCTTTTGGCCATTGGCGCCTGGAAGTCGGTCAACATGCGCGTGCCCGGCGAGGACCTGGCCGGCGTGCACGGCGGCATCGACTTCCTGGAGCGCCTGGGCATGGGCGAGCGCCCGGCCATTGGCAAGCGCGTCGCCGTCTGCGGCGGCGGCAACACCGCCATGGACTGCTGCCGCACCGCCGTGCGCCTGGGCGCCGAGGAGGTCTACGTCGTCTACCGCCGCACCCGCAACGAGATGCCCGCCGCCGACATCGAGATCGAGGAGGCCGAGGAGGAGGGCGTGACCTTCAAGTTCCTCACCAACCCGATCGAGTTCTACGGCGAGGACGGCCACATCACCGGCATGAGGCTGCAGGTCATGGAGCTGGGCGAGCCCGATGCGTCTGGCCGCCGCCGCCCGGTGCCCGTCGAGGGCAAGACCGAGGACATCCCGGTGGACGACGTGCTCATGGCCATTGGCCAGACGGCCAACTGCGAGGGCGTCGCGGCCGAGCTCCTCACCCAGCGCGGCACCATCGCCTGCGACGAGATGACCTTCCGCACGAGCATCGACAACGTCTTCGCCGCGGGCGACGTCACCAACCGCGGCGCCGGCATCGCCATCGAGGCTATCGCCGAGGCCCAGAAGGCCGCGCTGTGCATCAACAACTACCTCGAGGGCGACGAGGTGCGCGCCAAGGTGCCGTACTTCGTGACGCGCGAGGTCACGCCCGAGGAGTTCGAGGACCGTCCCAAGCAGAACCGCGAGAAGATGCCGGGGCTCGCGCCCGAGGAGCGCCGCTGCAACTTCGAGCCGGTCTACTTTGGCTTCAGCGAGGAGCAGGCGCTGCGCGAGGCGTCGAGGTGCCTGGAGTGCGGCTGCCACGACTACTACGACTGCCGCCTCATCAAGTTCGCGAACATGTTCGACGTCGACCCGGCGCGCTTTGCCGGCGAGATGCACGACCGCGAGGACGTGCAGGTGGCCGGCGAGGTCATCACCCACGACCCCGACAAGTGCGTGCTGTGCGGCCTGTGCTACCGTATCTGCGACCAGGAGGTGGGCAAGACCTTCCTGGGCCTGTACAACCGCGGCTTCTCGACCGTGGTCAACCCGATGGTGCCCGAGGAGGCGCGCACCTTCTGCGCGAGCTGCCTCAAGTGCGTGGAGGCCTGCCCCACCGGCGCCATGAGGAGCGTCCCCGCCGTCACGCGCGAGACGCAGATCGTGTAGCTGCCATTTCCGCCCGGTGGGAGGGGCCGGTCGCGTACGCGACCGGCCCCTCCTTTCATGCGCAACGACCATTTACCGGCATCGAGGGCTCTTCGAGCCCCTCTCTGCGAACGCCTTGGCTCGATTTGGGAGATTCCGGTCGGGCAAAGGTGCACTGGACCCCGTTTGGATGGCATGGCGG
>SUUD01000111.1 GCA_015062715.1 Olsenella sp.
AGGCTTGCGGGGGAGGAGCTGCACCTGACGCCCATCGAGTACCGGCTGCTGTGCCTGCTCGCCCGCAACGTGGGCCGCGTGCTCACCCATGGCTACATCCTGCGCGAGGTCTGGGGGAGCTCGCAGAAGAGCGACCTCGCCTCGCTGCGCGTCTTCATGGGCCAGCTGCGCAAGAAGATCGAGCCCAGCCCGTCCTCGCCGCGCTACATCCACACGCACGTGGGCGTGGGGTATCGCCTCATGCGCGTGGACGAGCGCTGACCGAAGGCGCCCCTCGTTTGCCTCCCCGTCACCTCGCCGACATGTTGATGCCCTAGAATCGAGCGCAGGCACATCACGAGCAGGGAGGTCAGCATGGCAAGCGTCGCCCAGATCGCAGCGCAGATGAAGCTCGAGAGCCCCGTCATGGCGGCGACTCCGGTCGAGGTGCGCAACGCCGCCCTTGTCGCCGTCAAGGAGGCCCTGCTCGCCAACAGCGAGGCCATCTTCGCCGCCAATGCGGCCGACCTGGCTGCGGCCGAGGCCGACGGCGTGGCACCCGCCGTGGTCAAGCGCCTGCGCTTCGACGAGCACAAGCTCGCCGACGTCTGCGCCGGCATCGACGACACCATCGCCCTGCCCGACCCGGTCGGGAGGACCCTGCTCGCCCGCGAGCTGGACGAGGGGCTGACGCTCTACCGGGTGTCCTGCCCCATCGGCGTCATCGGCGTCATCTTCGAGGCGCGTCCAGACGCCCTCGTCCAGATCTCCACCCTGTGCCTCAAGAGCGGCAACTGCGCCGTGCTCAAGGGCGGCAGCGAGACCATGCGCACCAACAAGGCCCTGTTCGACCTCATCCACGCCGCGGCCGTTGCGGCGGGCCTGCCCGAGGGCTGCCTGCACCAGGTAGAGGCCCGTTCCGAGATCTCGGAGCTGCTTGCCTGCGACACCGCCATCGACCTGCTCATCCCCCGCGGGTCCAACGCCTTCGTCCGCTACATCATGGACAACACCCGCATTCCCGTGATGGGCCACTCCGACGGCATCTGCCACATCTACGTGGACGGCGCCGCCGACGTCGAGAAGGCCGTGCGCATCTGCGTCGACGCGAAGGTCCAGTACACCGCCGCCTGCAACGCCGTCGAGACCATCCTGGTCCAGCGTTCCGCCGCGCCGGCGCTGCTGCCAGAGATCGTCGCGGGGCTGCAGGGCGAGGGAGTCGAGGTGCGCGGCACCGACGAGGTCCGTGCCATCGTGGACTGCAAGCCCGCCACCGACGCCGACTGGGACACCGAGTACCTGGCGCTTGTTGTCTCGATCAAGCTCGTCGAGGGTGTCGACGAGGCCGTCGACCACATCAACCGCCACGGCTCGCACCACACCGACGCCATCATCACCGAGGACGCGGCGGCGGCCGCACGCTTCATGCAGCTGGTCGACTCCGCAGGGGTGTACCAGAACTGCTCCACGCGCTTCGCCGACGGCTTCCGCTACGGCTTTGGAGCCGAGGTCGGCATCTCCACGAGCAAGCTCCATGCGCGCGGCCCGGTGGGCCTGGAGGGCCTGGTGACCTACAAGTACAAGATCTTCGGGAGCGGGCAGATCGTGGGCGACTACGCCAGCGGCGCCTCGAGCTTCCACTTCCGCGACCTATAATGTTCCGGCTGGCACGTCCGGCCCCAACGCGTTCTTTCAGCATGAGAGGGAGCCTACATCCATGAACGTCCTCATCCTCAACGGCAGCCCGCGCAAGACCGGCAACACCACCCGTGCCATCGCCGAGCTGGAGCGCACCTTCGCCGAGGAGGGCGTTGACGTCGAGGTCGTGCGCGTGGGCAACCAGGCCGTGCGCGGCTGCATGGCCTGCAACTCCTGCGAGCGCACCGGGAAGTGCGTCTTCGACGACGTGGTCAACGAGGTCGCTCCCAAGTTCGAGGCGGCCGACGGCCTGGTCGTGGCGAGCCCCGTCTACTATGCGAGTGCCAACGCCACGCTGGTCGCGGTGCTCGACCGTCTCTTCAACAGCACGCACTTCGACAAGACCATGAAGGTCGGGGCGGCCGTCGCGGTGGCGCGTCGTGGTGGCACCTCGGCCACGTTCGACGAGCTCAACAAGTACTTCACCATCTCGGGCATGCCCGTCGCCTCGAGCCAGTACTGGAACAGCGTCCATGGCAGGCTCCCCGGCGAGGCCGAGCAGGACCTCGAGGGCCTGCAGACCATGCGCACCCTCGCCCGCAACATGGCCTTCCTCATGAAGAGCATCGCCCTGGGCAGGGAGGCCTATGGCCTGCCCGCGCGCGAGGAGGGCGTCTGGACCCACTTCATCCGCTAGGGGGTCCTGTCATGCGCATCCTCATGCTGGGCAACAGCCTGATTGCCGCCAACGACCTCTCCAAGAGGCTTGCGGAACTGCTTGATGCGGAGGTCGTCGTGCACGCGCGCGGCGGCGCCCGCCTCGCCGAGCAGCTCAACCCCGCCACCCGCATGGGCGGGCAGACGCGAGCCGCCCTCGACGCGGGCGGCTGGGACTATGTGGTCATGCAGGACATGAGCAACGCCGCCGTGACCACGCCCAAGCGGCTGATCGACAGCGTGGTCGCGCTTTCGGTGCTCGCGCGTGCCACGGGAGCCACGCCCGTTCTGCTCGGCACGTGGGCGTATGCCCCCTGGAGCGCACGTCTCGGGCGGCTCGGCTTCTCCACCGGAAAGATGCGCGAGCTCATGGTGGAGACGTATCGGGAGGCTTGCGCCAGGTCGGGGGCCTTGCTTGCCGACGCGGGCGGTGCCTTTGCCGCGACGCCCGACCCCACGCCCCTCTATGCCGCGGACGGCATCCACCCAAGCGAGCGTGGCACGGAGCTCGCCGCAAGGGCGATTGCGGACGCGATCAGGGGCTCGGCTCAGCCGAGGGAGGACTCCAGCGCCCTCACCAGAAACTCCGTTGCCCCCGCGCCCGCGCGCGAGTCGTAGTACTCGACGAAGCGGTCGTCTGCCAGGTAGCCATGGGCCAGCCCCAGATGTGCCTGCGGAGACCAGGCGCCCTCGCCCCAGTGCAGCTGGACCCACCGTACGTGCGCCTTGCAGAGCGCGTCGGCCTCCGGGCTGGCGGGGTCTCCCGTCGCCATGGCGGCACCGAGGAGCTCGATGATGCGCCCCTCGAGCGCGCCCAGGTCGTTCCACGTGGCCTCGTCCATGGCGAGCAGGCGCTCGTTCGCGGCGTCGACGGCATCGTCGCCATGACGTCCGCGCGCCTCGGCGCCGAACCTGCGCTCGTTCTCGTCGACGGCCTTGCGCTTGAGCCCCTCGAACCTCTCGCTGTCGGTCATGGTTGCGTCTCCTTCCAGGGAGTCGATGGTCCTTCGGACGGTCATGATGAGGGCGTCGAGCTCGCGTCGCTGGTCCTCGAGCGCGACGAGGTGCCCCTCGAGTGCGGAGCGGGCATCGTAGCCCGGTGCGCCGAGCAGGTCGCGGATGTCGCCAAGCGGCATGCCGCAGGCACGCAGCACTAGGACCTGCTGGAGCCGCTCGACGTCTGCCGGCCCGTATTCGCGGTAGCCGTTGGGGCGCCTGTGCGGATGGAGCAGCCCCTGGTCCTCGTAGTGGTGGAGGGCCCGGACGCTCGTCCCGGCGAGGTCTGCCAGCTGGTGGACGGTGTAGGTTCCCATCGCGACCTCCTCTCGGCAGTATCCTAAACCCTGACGCTACGTTAGGGTCAAGACAGACAAACAGGAGATTGATAGAACAACTGTTCGATGCTATCATGGTTGCGACGGGAAGGAGGGACACCCATGCCATTCGACTTCAAGAAGCAGTTCCGGGACCAGTACCAGCCGTCGCGCACGCCCGGCATCGTTTCGGTTCCCGCCATGCGCTACGTCGCCATGCGTGGCCGGGGCAACCCCAACGAGGAGGGCGGCGCGTACCAGCGGGCTATCGAGCTGCTCTATGGCGTCTCCTACACCATCAAGATGTCGCCCAAGGCAGGTCATGCCATCGATGGCTACTTCGAGTATGTGGTGTCGCCGCTCGAGGGCTTCTGGTGGCAGGAGGGCGTCCAAGGTGTGGACTACGCCCGCAAGGACGACTTCAACTGGATCAGCTGCATCCGCCTGCCCGACTTCGTGACACCGGACGAGTTTGCGTGGGCGATCGACGAGGCCACGCGCAAGAAGCGGCGTGACTTCTCGTCCGTCGAGCTGCTTTCTGTCGAGGAGGGCACCTGCGTCCAGTGCCTGCACCTGGGGCCCTATGACGACGAGCCCGCCACGGTCGACGCCATGCATGCCGTTGCGGAGGAGCAGGGGTACGTGCCCGACTTCTCCAACACCCGCCTACACCACGAGATCTACCTCTCCGACCCGCGGCGTACGGCACCGGACAAGCTCAAGACCGTCATACGCCACCCCGTGAGGAGGGCGTGATGGCCGACCATCCGGTGCGCACGTCAAAGGCAGACCTCGCAGACAGCTGGTGCTGGACATACGCAAGCGAACAAGACCGCCGCTACCACCTCGAGGAATGGGGCGTGCCCGTGCACGACGAGCGCCGGATGTTCGACCACTTCTCGCTCGAGTGCCTGCAGTGCGGCCTCTCGTGGAACCTCATCCTCCAGCGCCGCGACGTCGTTCGCGCATGCTTTGCGGGCTTTGACGTCGATGCGGTGGCCGGCATGGGTGATGCCGACGTCGAGCGCATCCTGGCAACCCCGGGGATGATCCGCTCGCCGCGCAAGGTCCGCGCCGTCATCAACAACGCTCGATGCGTGCTGGCCATGCACGATGGGGGAGTGTCCTTCGACGAGTACTTCTGGAACTGGACCGGTCACAAGAACATCCTGTACCAAGGGCACGAGCAGGGCGGCATTCCCGCCAAGAACGGTCTTTCCACGCGCATCGCGGCCGACCTCAAGCGGCGGGGCTTCAGGTATGTTGGGCCCACCAACGTCTATGCGCACCTGCAGGCATGCGGCCTGGTTTGCGATCACAACGAGGGTTGTCCGCGTTACCATTACGTGGTCGAGAACCATCCCTGCGTGCGCATGCCACGCGACGACGAGCGCTAGGAGGTCACATGGACCAGGAGCTGGCGAGCAAGTACGCCGCACTGCAGGCTGCCCTGCGCGAGATGGGCAACGTCGCCGTGGCCTTCTCGGGCGGGGTCGACTCGACGCTTCTGGCCAAGGTCGCCCACGACGTCCTGGGAGGGCGCATGGTCGCCGTGACCCTGCGCCTGCGGGCCGTGCCGGCGTCAGAGCTCTCCGCCGCAGACGAGTTCTGCGAGCGTGAGGGCATCGCGCATGTGGTCGTGGACGTCGACGAGCTCCAGATCCCCGGGTATGCCCAGAACCCTCCCAACCGCTGCTACCTCTGCAAGCGCGAGGTGTTCTCGCGCCTGTGCCAGACGGCGGCCGAGCTGGGCCTCGCGCATGTGGCAGACGGCTCCAACGTCGACGACATGGGCGATTACCGCCCCGGCATCAAGGCCCTGGAGGAGCTGGGCGTCAAAAGCCCCCTGCGCGACGCCGGCCTCACCAAGGCGGACGTCCGCTCCCTCTCGCGCGAGCTGGGGCTTGCCACCTGGGACGCGCCGTCTGCGGCCTGCCTGGCCTCGCGCATCGCCTATGGCGACCTCATCACCGCCGTGAAGCTCAGGCGCGTCGAGTTGGCCGAGGAGTACCTGCATGGGCTGGGCTTTCGCCAGCTGCGCGTGCGCGTCCATGGCGCGGATGGCGAGCTGGCACGCATCGAGGTCCCGGCGGACGAGGTCGCCCGCCTCTCCTCGGAGGACGTGCGCGGCCAGGTGGTCGACCAGCTGCAGTCCCTGGGCTTCAGGTACGTGAGCTGCGACCTCAAGGGCTTCCGCTCCGGGTCCATGAACGAGGTGCTCTAGGAGGCCTGTTTGCTTTCGTGGCAGATGTCGGCCCCGTCACCTCCCTGCACGTCTCATGGCTCGTCGCTAATAGTTGCACAAGGCTAACAATAAAGTTAACCTTATCGAACATCAATACATAAACCCAGCTCTTTTGATGGGAGGACCTCATGGCGGAGGAAAGGCGGCAGGGCACCATCGGGCGCCTGCTCGAGTTTGCCGGTGACCGGCGCGGGCTCACCTATGCGGGCTGCGTGCTCTCGGCGGTGGCAATGGCTCTCACCATGGTGCCGTACGCGTGCGTCTGGCTGGTGATTCGAGACCTCGTCGCGGTTGCCCCCGATTGGGCGGAGGCCACGGGCGCCGCGGGATATGGCTGGGCGGCGTTTGGCTTTGCGGTGGCGGGCATCGTGGTCTACTTTGCGGCCCTCATGTGCACGCACCTGGCGGCGTTTCGCACGGCTACCAACATCCGCAAGCGCTGCATGGCGCACCTTGCCAAGGCGCCGCTGGGCTACTTCGACACGCATGCCTCGGGCCTGCTCCGTCGCCGCGTCGATGGCGCCGCGGCTCAGACCGAGACCCTGCTCGCGCACAACCTGGCCGACATCACTGGCACCGCCGCCATGTTTTTGACCCTCCTCGTGTTGCTGCTGGTCTTTGACTGGCGCATGGGCATCGCGTGCCTGCTCGCGGCGGTCATCTCGATTGGTGCGCTCTTCACCATGATGGGCGGCAAGAACGCCAACCTTATGGCCGAGTACTACGATGCGCTCGACCGTGCCAGCAAGGCGGGCACCGAGTATGTGCGCGGCATTCCCGTGGTCAAGGTGTTCCAGCAGACGGTCTACTCGTTCCGTGCATTCAAGGAGGCTATCGATGCCTATTCAGAGCGTGC
>SUUD01000112.1 GCA_015062715.1 Olsenella sp.
ACTGCGGAAGCTGCGGCTACCCCGGCTGCGAGGGCTATGCCAAGGCCATGCTCAACGGCGCCGCCTGCAACTCGTGTGGGCCCGGTGGCGCCGCCGTGGCCGCCCAGCTTGCCGAGTACCTGGGCGTCGATGCCGGCGAGGTCGCCGTCAAGCGTGCCATCGTCGCCTGCCGTGGTGCCAAGGACCGCTTGGTCATGAAGGAGCGCGAGACCTACGAGGGCGCACCCAGCTGTCGTGTCTTTGCCACCATGGGCCACCTCTCCAACTCGTGCACCGACGGCTGTATCGGCTTTGGCGACTGCGTGGCCACCTGCCCCTATGGCGCCCTCTCGCTCAACGAGAACAGCGTCGCCGTGGTCGACCCGTCGCTGTGCGTGGGCTGTGGTCTGTGCACCGAGGTGTGCCCGCGCCACCTCATCAGCCTGCAGTCCAAGAACCACACCAACGCGGTGTCGTTCGTCCTGTGCCACAGCACGCTCATGGGCAAGAAGGCCAAGGAGGCCTGCGCCAACACCTGCCTGGGCTGCCGCAAGTGCGTCAAGGCCTGCCCCAACGGCTGCATCACGGTCGAGAACAACGTCGCGAAGGTCGACATCACCAACTGCATCGGCTGCGGCAAGTGCCGCGAGGCCTGCCCGGCCGGCGCCCTCAACCCCATGGCCTGGGTCCCCAAGGCCCAGGAGTAGGTCCGTCTCAGGGGACGTGGCTCGCGGGGCCGTCGGTTTCGTCCGGCGGCCCCGTTTGCGTGCGGCGGGGGGGGTTGTGCCGCCGTCAGGCACGTAGTCGCGCGATGGGTGGTTGGCGATTTTCGGACAATTTGGAATCGAGATATTTCTGACCTGCGGAAACGCAAGATCTTATGTAAACCAGCCCGTGAAATGTCCGAAAAGTGAGTCGGGGGACCACGCGGGACGGGCGTCGCTGCAGCCCATGGGCGGGCGTATGGGACTGCGACCCGGGCAAGCCACCTAGTCCGCCAGCTCGGCGATTGCCTCGGCGGTCTGCTCCCACTGCTCCTCAGGAGAGACAGTCGCCTCACCGTCGCCGTCCTGCTCGCCATAGCTGCCGAACTGGGCGTGGTTGCCGCCGTCGAGCTCGAGCTCGCGCGCCTCGGCGGGCAGCAGCTCCCTCGCCTCGTCGTACCTCGAGCGGTTGAGCACGCCGTCGTTGGTGCCCGCGATGCAAAGGACCTGCTCGGAGGTGTCGGAGAGGTCGACCATCGGGTAGGCCGCCAGGAGCACGACGCCCTCATACTCGTCGAGGTGGTCCGCAAGGTAGCTCGACGCCGCCACGCCTCCCAGCGAGTGCCCGCCCAGGTACCACTCGTCCACCTCGGGGAACTGCCCCGTCACGCCGTCGGCAGCGTCCGTGTCGAGAATGGCGAGGTTAAAGGCAGGCTGGAGGAGAACGCAGAGCACGCCCCGCTCGGCGCATTCGAGAAGGAGGGGCGCATAGGCCTCGGGCTCGACCTTGCCGCCCGGGTAGAAGATGAGGCCAAGGCGGGGGTCCTGCGGGACAAAGGCGACGGAGCCGTCGTCCATCGCCGTCACCTCGACGTCGCTTGTCCCGAGAAGCGCCTCCTGGGCCACGGCGTCGGCGTGGTAGAAGTCGCCCACATACCAGAAGAAGGCCCCGGCGAGCAGGGCCATCACAAGCACGATCACCGAAAGGACGCGTCGTGCCGTCCGTCGCCCGTCATGTGCCATGTTGCCTCACCTCCCTCGAACACTGTAGCAAACGAGTGCCGGCAGGAGGTGCTACGCCGACACGCCCATCTTCTCGTCGATGGCGGCAAGTACCGTGTCAGTCCACGTGCTCCCAAAGAGCCACTCCTCGTGCTGCATGTCAAAGGGCATGAGGTCGGGCTCGCGAAAGTGTCGCAGGTAGCGGCGCTTGTACTCGCCCTTGGGGTCCATGCGCAGCGCGTGGATCACGTGGATGGTGGTGCCATCCCGGTGGATGCCGTCCGCAAGCGGCGTCACGTAGTCAGAGTAGAACTCGCGCGAGATGGTCTTGGGGTGCATGTTGGCAAAGCTTCTCGAGAACTCCTCCAAAAACGAGCGCATCTCATCGCTGTCCTCGTCCGCATAGAGTGCCTTCGCCAGCTTGTCCACCAGCTTCTGGCGCTTCTTCTCGCTTTTGGCGGCGCCCGAGAGCATGGGTCCCACGATCATGGTCATGATGCGCGCGACGATGGGGGAGCCCTGGTCCAGGTCGGAGCTGCCAATAAAGGCGTGGTCAACGTGGACGCGGCCGCGCTGCACGAGAAGCGCCGCGAAGGAGCCGCCCAGCGAGCTGCCATACGCCCCGTCCACATGCCCGTTATGGCGCTCGATGAGGTAGTCCTCGATCTTCTCGTAGACCTCGAGGACGCTCGTGAAGCAGATAGAGGGGTCTCCCTCGAAGCCGTCGTAGTTGACGCAGACGAGGTGGTAGCGCTGGGCGAGCTCGTCAATGACGCGCGCGAAGTTGATCTGCCAGGTGCAGGCGGTGCCGGGCAGCAGCACCATCGTCTTGCCGTCCTCGAGGCCCATCTCGGTGAATTGCATGGCTCGTTCCCTCACATGCCGGCTTTGGTGATAAGTTAACCGTAGCATACTCTTAGACCCCTGCCGATTCTAACCTCATGCCGGGTGATCGCAGGTAGAATGGTGCCAATGCCCGGAGAGGATGCCCATGCGCCGCTATGCCCCGTCAGTCATCATGTTTGCCATCTTCGAGGTGGTGGCGGTGACGCTGTGGCTTGCCAAGGACAACCTCTTCTACCTGCTCAACTTCTCCTACATGGGGACCTGCCTCGCCGTGGGCCTGGCGCTCTTTGTCGCCGGATGGCCGCACGCACGGCGCTTCGTGCAGTTTGCCGTGGGCTCGTACATGCTTGTCTACCTGGGGCTCATCTGCCAGGAGAACATGCAGATCGAGGGCTTCTGGTACTACCTCTTCTCGGGCGTGTTCGAGGCCGCGACCATCCACTACGCGGTCGCGAAGATCTTTGGGCCCGTCATCTTTGGGCGCGGCTGGTGCGGCTACGCCTGCTGGACGGCCATGGTGCTCGACCTCTTGCCCTTCAGGCGTCCCGAGGGCCCGCGCAAGGGTTGGGGATGGGCTCGCTACGTCACCTTTGCGCTGAGCCTTGCGCTGGTCACGGGCCTGTTCCTCATGCACGTCGCCAACCTGGAGCGCATCATGTTCTGGCTCTTTGTGGCCGGGAACGTCCTGTACTACGTCGTGGGCATCGCGCTGGCCTTCGCCCTGCGCGACAACCGCGCGTTCTGCAAGTACCTGTGCCCCGTCACCGTGTTTCTCAAGCCGGCGAGCAGCCTTGCCCTCGTGCGCATCCACTGCGATGAGGCGGCCTGCGTGCACTGCGGAAAGTGCCTGCGCGTCTGCCCCATGAACGTGGAGGTCAACCGGGAGGGCCGCGATCGCGCCAACGCCACCGAGTGCATCCTCTGCATGGAGTGCGTGAGGGAGTGCCCCGTCAAGGCCCTGCACTGACGACGAGGACCCGTATACCGCTTGCCGGATAGACAGGGGAGACGGGCCTCCACGGGTGCTGGCCCCAAACGAATTGGTAATAATCGTGGGTAATACTCGTGTTTGGGTCTGAAGCCGTGCTGCAGGGAGGGGGTGGCGGTGGGTGCCCGAGTCTGACGAGGCGATCTATCGTCGCTACCTCACGTCCGGAAACGAGGATGACCTGCGGATACTTCTTACGCGCTACCGTGAGGGGCTCACGCTCTTTGCCTACGGGACCCTGCGCGACCTCGATGAGGCCGAGGAGGTCATGATCGACGCCCTTGCGGTGGTTGCCTCCGGGACCTCGCGCTTTGACGGGCGAAGCAGCTTTCGCACCTGGCTCTTCTCGATTGCCCGCAAGCTTGCGGCGAGCCGGGTGCGCAGGCGTCGCTTCTTTCTTGAGCCCCTGCGTGACCAGGCGGACGAGGAGCTGCCACCGCCCGACTTCGATATTCTGGCCGAGGAACGAAACCGGGCCCTCTACCAGGCGCTCAATCGAATCTCTCCCGACTATCGACAGGTGCTCTACCTGCTTTACTTCGAGGAGATGGAAATTGAGGAGGCCGCCCGCGTCATGCGGAAGAGCGTCCGGCAGGTCTACAATCTCTCCTATAGGGGCAAGCAGGCCCTGAGGGAGATGTTGGCAAGGATGGGAATCACCGATGCGGACGTATGACGAGCAGCTCGGGCAGGTCATGGCCCGTGCGAGCCGCCTCAGGGCGCACGCCTCCGCGCGCCGCGCCGCCACCTTCGACGCGGTGGCGACAGCCGCCTGCCTCGCGCTCCTCTGCTTCGTCTTCACCACCATCCCGAGGCTCGATACCGCTGCAGGCGAGCTGGCAGGCGCCCAGTATGGCAGCCTCGTCCTCACGGGTCCCGCCTTGAGCTACGTGGTCATCTGCGTGCTTGCCTTCCTTCTGGGCGTTTTCGTGACCCTGCTCGTCATGCATGTCCGCCGCTGGCGCGGGAAGTGAGACGGCGGGATGAGCGCACTCATCCTGTCAGCCGACCTCATCGAGCTTGCTGCGCTGCTGGGCATCGTCCTGTATCTCTTTAACCATGCCGACGACAGCGAGCGCCGATCGCCCATCATGCTCCTCGCCTTCTCCTATGCGGTCCTCTTTGTGAGCAACCTCTACTGGGTCGCGCATGAGCTGATGACGAGGGAGGCCATCTACGAGTTCTCGGCCATAGACATAGCCTCGGCGGGCCTCTACCTGCTGGCAGGTGCGTCGCTGGGAATGATGCTCAGGAGGGAGGAGGGGCTCGACGTTCCCGTATGCGTGGGGTCTGGCGCCTTTGCCCTGGGCCAGGGGGTGCTATGGCTCATCTGGACCGGGGCGTGGTTCAAGGACCTTGTGGGCTGCCTGCCCACGTGGTACCTGACCTACTACGTCGTGTGCGCGCTCAAGGTCACGCGGGCGTTCTCGAAGGGGGAGCGAATTGCCCTCGCGGCCTTCTCCCTCAGCGTCTTTGCCCTGCAGGCCTGGGGCTTTGTCGCTCGCGACACGTACGGTAGCCTGCTTGACGCTGGCAGCGGAATCGTCTGCCTTGCCGTCACGGCCTATCTTGCGGTGCGCCTGTGGAGGTCTTGGCAGGGTCCGAAGGCGCTGGGGCAGACCGTGGCGCTCGCCTTTGCCGTTGTCGACTGGACCTTCTCGTCCATGTACCTCATGTATGACCCGCTCTACTCGGTGTTTCTCCTGCTCTCGTCGGTAGCCCTTGTGATCGTCGGCATCGCCGTGGTCAGGAAGGTCGAAGCCGCATGATCTACTCCGAGAACATCCTGCTGTGCATTGCGATCCCGCTCGCGGTCGCCCTCGTCTTCTTGCGCGGGAGCGTGCAGCGCTTCACGTTCTCCTTCCTCGCAGGCATGGTCGTCTGCCTGCTCTCGGCCTATATCAGCGGATACGTGGGGCTTGTCGCACAGGCCAGCGTGACGGACACCGCCATCTACTTCTCGCCCGTCATAGAGGAGACCATGAAGCTGCTGCCGGCCGTGTTCTACCTCTACCTGTTCGAGCCGGACGAGAGGGAGACGGTGCTGTGCGCCGTTGCCCTGGGTGCCGGCTTCGCCACCTTCGAGAACTGCTGCTACCTGCTTGCTACGGGGTCCGAAAGCCTGAGGTTCACGCTGGTGAGGGGCCTTGCTGTGGGCGTCATGCACGTCGTGAGCATGGTGGCGGTGTCGCTGGGGATGCTGCTCGCCCGGCGCTATCGCACGCCGCCGCTCTCGGGCGTCGTCGGCTCGCTTGCCATGTCCACCACCTTCCACGCCCTCTACAACCTGCTTGTCTCGGAGCCGGGCATGACGTCGTATGCGGGCTATGTCCTCCCGCTGCTCATGACGGGCATCCTCTACCTGCCCTATCGTCGCATGGTGAGGGGCGGGGGGTTGGCGCCCGATCGATGACCCCCTGAGGACGTGGGCGGGGACAATCCTGCCCGAGTTTCAAAAATAGGTGAGAAAAGCGCCCGTCTGGTGCGACCAATCGACGAAGGGTAGGTCCGCCAGAGGGGTGCAGTCATGCGGTATGACACCGACGAGGCGCTTCGCGAGCTTGTGGTTCGTGGCGCGCGCATACGGCAGGGGAGGGAGCGCAGGGTCGCACAGGGCCTTGCCGCACTGTCTCTGACCTGCTGCGCACTGCTCGTCGCATCCGCCGCCCTCCTCGTTCCCGCGGAACCGGCGACCGTTGGCATGGTCGCGTATGGCGCGTACCTGCTGCCGGGTGAGGCGGGGGGCTTCGTGCTTGCG
Organism: Olsenella sp.; assembly: GCA_015062715.1. GTDB lineage: Bacteria > Actinomycetota > Coriobacteriia > Coriobacteriales > Atopobiaceae > SIG37. The sequence continues at coordinate 6,278 of SUUD01000112.1, forward strand.
GCAGTCGTCGCCTTTGCCCTTGGTGCGGCGGTCACCCTGCTCTGCCTGCGCCATCGCAGGGGAGCCAGCCAATCTGCAACCGACCGGGTCCTTTTGAGCGAGGGCCCGGTAGAAGGCGGTAAGAAGGAAGGTAGTCATGTCTGACGCAACGAAGTGCAGCACGTCGGGAAGCCTGCGGGGTCGCCTGCTTCTCTCGCTTGCCCTCTTCGTCACGCTTGCGGTGGCGGGCCTTGCGCTCGTGCCGCCGACCTTGGCGTTTGCCGAGGAAAACGAGGGTGCGCCCCTCGTTGCGCCCGTTGATGAGACAACCCTGGGGGACAATTCTGTCTCGAGCGAGGACGCCCCTGTGGTGGCGCCTGCCCCCGAGCCCGAGCCCGTGGTCGCCCCGACCCCCGAGCCGGATCCTGTGGTTACGCCTGCCCCCGAGCCCGAGCCCACGGTAGCCCCGGCCAG
>SUUD01000113.1 GCA_015062715.1 Olsenella sp.
TTGGGCGAGGCCGCCTCGTCCCACTCGGTCCAGGTGAGGTCGCGCGTGGGCGGCATGGCCGGGATGACCGTGTCGACGTCGGGGTTTCGGTAGAACTGTCGCTGCCGGTAGATGTCGGCGGCGGTGACGAGCACGTAGCCGACGGCCACGACGGCCACGGTGGCGACGACCCATGCGAGCGGCCCTCTTGTCCTTCCGATGCGCGGCACGTCCGTCACCCCCCGTCTTGGGAACCATCATAGACGCAATGGCCTCCTGAGGGGTCCGGGACGCCTATCGGCGGGCATGCCGTAGTGTCATGCCCCAGCGCAGCCTACCGCAGCTCGGGCCACCACCCCTCGTTCGCGACTCGGTAGTCGTCGAGAAGGGCACGCGCCGTGGGCAGGTCGTTCACGCAGCGGTTGAGCGTGAGCGCCTGGAGCGCCTTGACGTAGCTGCCCTCCAGGCAGGCCTCCACGGTGAGCCGCTCGTAGGCGTGCTGGTTCTCCATGAGGCCCTTCTGGAAGGTGGGTGCCGGCGCCTGGCGGTACGGCCGCACGCCGTCCGCACCCACGCGGCAGGGCACCTCCACCACCATGTCCGGCGACAGGTTGGGGATGATCCCGTCGTTCACCGTCATGAGGATGAAGTCGTCGCCCGTGCCATAGGCCAGCGCCAGGGCGAGGTTGACGATGTACTCGCCATGGCCGTCGAGGTTGCTCGCCTCCGCCTCGAACTCCGTCCCGCGAATGCGCCCCAGCTCGGCCACGCGGTCGAGCATCTCGAAGGTCTCGCGCTCGTCGCCATCCATCACCATGTTGGCGCGGGTGTAGGTGGGGTCCTGGTGCGCGAGCATGGCCTTGGGGTAGAGGTAGTACTGCAGGTAGTTGTTGGGGATGTAGCCGGGCAGGTCGCGCACCTGCGTCTGCATGAAGTTGTACGTGAACGCCCAGTCCTCGTCGAGGCCGAGCATGCCGGGCTGGATGGGGTCCATGGTGGCGATGATCTCGCGCACCTCGTCGATGCGGTCGCGCCCGTCCTGGTCGTACAGGTGCTCGAACCAGCCAAAGTGGTTGAGGCCAAAGTAGCGCGGGTCGAGCTTGGTGTTGCCCTCGGGGTCGAGCAGGTACTCGAAGATCTCGGTCAGGCCGATGGGCATGTCGCAGATGCAGATGATGCGGTCGTCGCCCGGGAAGACCTGGCGCATGGCCTCGGCGACGATGGCGTCGGGGTTGGTGTAGTTGAGGATCCAGGCGTCCGGGCTCTGGCGCCTCACCGCGCGCGTGATCTCGCATACGGCGGGCACGCTGCGCAGCGCATAGGCAAAGCCGCCCGGCCCGCAGGTCTCCTGGCCCACGCAGCCGTGGGCGATGGCGATCTTCTCGTCCTTCTCGCGCATCTTCATGCGGCCGGCGCGAATCTGCAGGAAGACGAAGTCGACGCCCTCGAACGCGGAGTCGATGTCGCACGTCTCCACGATCTCGCAGCCCGGGTAGTACTCGTCAAAGAGGATTCGGGCATAGCGGGCCACCTTGGCCTGGCGCTCGCTCTCGCAGTCGAAGAGGACCAGCCTCTCCAGCGGGAAGCGGTCCTGCTGCGAGACGAGCATGTTGATGATGCCCGGGGTGTAGCGCGAGCCGCCGCCAGCTATGCAGACGCTGAACTTCTCCATGGTTGCCTCCTAGTAGTCCATGCCCAAACGGTCGCACACCCGAGCGCGTACCTCGGGGACGGTCACGCCTATGATGACCTGCACGTTGTTGCCCTTCTTGATGATGCCGGAGTTCCTGATGCGGTTGATCATGTCCTCGTTGACCAAGGCCATGTCCTTGACGTCGACCCTCAGGCGCGTCACGCAGTTGGTGACGAACTCGATGTTGTCGGAACCGCCCAGGCCCTCGATCACGTAGTCGATCTCGTCCATGTCGGCGCCTACGGGCTCCGCAGGGGCCGCGGCCTCGTCGTCCTTCTCGCGCTCCTCGAGGAAGTCGGCGCCCGAGAAGTCGTAGTCGGGCTGGCCGGGCACGATGAAGTGGAAGCGCCTGATGAGGAACACGAACACCGCGTACCAGACCGCGATGGTCACGACGGCGGCGGGGACGAGCACCCACGCATGCGTGAGGTCCATGGGCAGCAGGGCCACGTCGATCACGGCGTCGAGCAGACCGCCGTCTATGGACATGCGGTTGCCCAGCACGAAGATGAGCACCTGTGACGCGCCGTCGAGAAGCGAGTGCACGAGCCACAGCACCGGCGCGGTGAACATGAACGCGAACTCGAACGGCTCGGTAATGCCCACGACGAGCACGAGCATGAGGGCCGGCAGCAGGAGCTTCTTGGCCTTGTCGCGCTGCTCGGGCGAGGCGGTGCGCAAAAACGCCAGCGTGGCCGCGACGCAGCCGCACATCTGGGGGAACCCACAGAACTTCCACTTGATCGACTCGTCCATCACGGTGACGAAGTCGATGTTGGTGAACTCGGCCATGAAGATGACGTCGGCGCCGGCGTACGACACGCCGTTGACCACCGCGGTGCCGCCCAGCTGCGTGTAGTAGAGCGGCATGTAGAGCATGTGGTGCAGGCCGGTGGAGATGAGCAGGCGGTAGAGGAAGCCATAGAGGAACAGGCCGATGTTCCCCGAGCTGGCGAGGAACCCGGCGAGCGCGGTGATGCCGTCGTTCACCACGGGCCAGAAGTAACAGGCCGCGACGCCAAAGACCATGGCGAAGATGATGGCGACAAGCGTCGCCAGCGTGGCGCCGCCGAACATGCTGAAGACGCCGTCGAACTTGACGTCGCACAGCTTGTTCATGAACCACGCGTTCATGCAGCCCAGCAGCACGCCCATGAAGACGCCCATGTCGACGACCTGCAGGCCCAGGACCTGGGACTGGCCGGTGCCCGCGAGGCCCAGGTCCTCGATGGGCTCGGCGAGCATGCCGTTCCAGTCGAGCCACGTGTGGTTGGCGAACAGGAACACCATGAGCGAGGCAATGCCCAGGATGGCGGCGTCGCCCTTCTTCTTCTTGGCGAGGCCCACGGTGAGGCCGATGCAGAAGATCACGGGCAGGTTGGTGAAGCCCACGTCGAGGAAGACCTGCATGATGAAGTTGCCGATGAGCCGCACCGTCTCGGGCATGAAGTCGAGGGCGAGGATGTAGCCCACGATGAGGATCTCGCCTGCCAGCGACAGGATGATGAGCGGCTCGAGAAGCGCGCCGGCGAAGCCCTTGAGCTTGTTCTGGATCTTCTCCCACATGTCAGTCGTCCCTTCGGTTCGATCGTTGCGTCCCAAAGATGCGTCCCAGATGGACCAGGAGGTAGGCCTCCTCGTCATTACGGAGCTGGTAGCCGTACTCGTCACTCAGGTACGCACGGACGTGCCCGACGCACGTGGCGTGGCTCGGGTTGCGCGCGACGAGGTAGTCGCGCAGCTCGTCGACGTTGCCGTCGTCCCCCTGCACCTGCCCAAGGACGCGCTGGGCGAGGAAGCGCACGTGGGTGACGAGCCGCATGGCGTCGAGGTCGCGCTCGTCGAGCCCCGCGCCCAGGTCCTGCTCCACGATGCGCAGGATGCCGGTCATACACTGCATGAGCCGGTACGCGTCGGGCTGGTCGAGCGAGGCGTTGACCAGCTGGAGCGCGATGTAGGCGGTCTCGTCCTCAGGGAGCCGGACGTGGCAGCGCTCGTTGACGAGCTGCCGTCCCCACTCGGCGACCTCGAACTCGCGCGGATAGGACAGGCGCACCTCCGAGAGCATGAGGAAGGGGATGTGCGTGCCGTTTCTCAGGCGCTCGATCGCAAAGGAGATGTGGTCGGCCAGCGAGACGAGCACCTGGTCCTTGAGGGAGAGGCCCCGCTCCCGCGCGTGCGCGACGATGGCCTCGGTGACCTCGACATGGATGGGGTCGATGTCGTCGAGCAGCGCGAGCAGGCGCGCCTGCAGCTCGGTGTTGATGAAGAAGACCTTCTCGGCGCGGGCCTCGTCCACCTCGTCGCCGGGCTTGCGGCCAAAGCCGATGCCCGGCCCCGTGAGGACGGCCTCGCGCCCGTCTGCGCCCACGGCCGAGACGGCGTTGTTGTTGAGTGCGCGGACGACCCTCATGACGCTCACCGGTAGGTGACGACGACGTCGGAGCCGCGGGCGACCTGACGCCCGAGCGCGGGCTTCTCGACGCGCTTGTCTCCGGCGTCGAGAAGCACCATGGCCACGGTCATGTCGAGGCCGCGCTCTGCCATGGTGGCGGGTTCGAACTCGATGACGGGCTGGCCGGCGCGCACGGCGTCGCCCGGCTTGGCAAAGGCGTGCAGGCCCTCGCCGCCGAGCGCGACGGTGTCGATGCCAACGTGGACGAGGACCTGCTGGCCGTCGTCGCGTGTCACGACGAAGGCGTGGCGCGTCTCGGGGAGCAGGGCGATGGCGCCGTCGCAGGGGGAGGCGACCGTGCCGTCTGCGGGGACGATGGCCACCCCGTCGCCGAGCGCCTTGCTGGCGAACGCCTCGTCGGCCATCTCCTCGAGGGGGATGCACCGGCCGTTGGCGACCGCCTTGAGCTCGACCTTCTTCTTGAACAGACCGAACATGGCGCTCCTTCCCGGGTTGCGTGCAAAAAAAGCATGAGCCTCCCGCTGGGGGAGGGCTCATGCCTGACCGAGCAGTAACACGCCCTTTGGCTGACTGTATCGCCGGGGTGGCCGGCATGTCAATGAGGGATGGGCATGCGTTCCGCGAGCGGGGCGGGAGTGTCAGTCCTCCAGCACGTAGCTGGCCACGATCTCGCCATAGTAGGCGACGTGCGCGTCGCGGTTTGATCCGCAATCCGTCGAGGGCACGTCCGCGGGGTAGAAGCGATCGAGCACGTCTTTGGGCATGAGCGAGAGGTCCTGGGGCTGGCGGTAGATGACCTTGCACTCCAACGTTATGGGTGCCTCGGTGATTGCGGGCACGCCGTTGGCGACGGGATCGACCAGCGTGAGCCCGGCCTCGGCGACCTTGTCGACGTCGCGTCCGCTCATGGTGCCGCAGACGCGCAGGACGTGCGGGACAAGGCGGTCGGTCGGCACGCTCACGGTGAAGGTGCCCGCCTCGTCGATGAGGGGGCGGGTGAAGCGGCCCTCGCGCACGTAGCACACGAAGATGGGGCGGCCCCACTCGACGCCGATGTGCCCCCAGGCGATGACCATCGAGTTGAAGCGCCCGTCGGCGCAGCTGTTGAGCAGGACGCCGTGGTCAAGCGCCTGGGCGATGTGTCCGGCCATCTCGAGCGGCGCGATCGTGCGACGGTTCATGGGCGCTCCTCTCCGCGGGGATGATGCGCCCATGGTAACGCGAGAGGGGCTGCTGTTGCCACGCATGAGAACGCGTCCTTGCGCGTGCGCGCTCTTGCGCGCAGGGGATGAGCTCTTGTACCTGCGTTCCTAACGTGACATAATCATCCCACGCACATGAGAGGGGAGAGCAACATGCCCGTGACCATTCCGGTTCGCGACCTCAAGGACACTACGCGCGTCTGCGGACTCTGCCGTGAGACGGACGGTCCCGTCATCGTGACGCGCAACGGATACCAGGAGCTGGTCCTCATCACGCCGGAGCGCTACGACGAGATGGCGCGCGCCCTCGAGAAGCAGCGCATCTACGATGCCCTGGCCATGGCAGAGGACGAGCTGGCGGAGGGGCGGTTTGTCGATGCCCAGTCCGCGCTTGGGGAGATTTGGGCGAAGCATGGCCTATAGGGTGACGATTGGCCCAAGCGCCCTCGAGGATGTCGACGGCATCGTCTCGTACCTCTCGGGTGATCTGGGGAGCCCGCAGGCGGCGCAGGCCTTCAGGGGCAGGCTCGACCAGATTGTGGCCCTCCTTGCCGACATGCCCGATGCGTTCCCTCCCGTTGATGACCGCTACCTGTGCCATCGTGGCTACCGAAAGGCGTTGGCGGGCAACTATGTGGTTGTGTATCGCGTTGTCGAGCTTGGCGCGACGTATGTTGGCGGCGAGCTTGATGACGACGGTACGAAGAGGGGCGTTGTGGCCATCATGCGCGTGTTCCATGGCTCGCAGCAGTGGGAGGACCTGCTGTAGGGGTGATGTGCCCGTATAACGCACTGCATGGATGGGGCCTTTGCGCGAACCCACCGCACGGGCGGTGCGATGATGCGCTCCTGCCATATCGGTGCACCGTCCGTGAGGGGCCTTTGCACGAACCCACCGCACGGAAGGTGCGATGATGCGGGCCGGCTCAGCCCGCCGCCACGTCGCGTGCCGCCACCACGTCGACGCCGGTGCCGCACACGTCGGCCACGATGACATCACCCATGCGCACGGGTGCCGTGACCTGCACCGCGTTCACCTGTGCCAGGCATTCGCGGAGAAGCTCGCGCGGAACGGGCGCCGTGCTCTGGACGGCAAGGCGGCGCAGGGGCGCGCCCTCAATGGCGACCGTCGTGGTGAGCGTGCGCATGGGGTGGGTGTGCTCGGCCAGCACGTAGTCGCGGCCACGCCTGCAGCCCTCGCCGGAGACGACAAGGTCGCTGGCCACGGCCCCCGGCTCGCCAGCCACCGTGATGCGGCAGCCGCGCGGGCACACGATGCAGGTGTAGGTTGTCTCGGCCATCTAGCTCACCTCCACGATCTCGAGGGTCGGCGCGGCGCCCGCGGGCACCTGGGCCGAGAACGACAGCATGCTTGCCGGGGCCACGGCCATCAGGCGCTTGCGCGCTATG